>QEXY01000005.1 GCA_003130875.1 Ardenticatenia bacterium | reverse complement strand
TCCACTGATAATATGCCCATCTTGCCACTCGTAGCGCCATACAATCGCTGGGATCATCTCGTTGACGTAGAGATTTCCATCCGGCCCAAAGGCAATCCCATTGGGAAATTTCATCCCCGAGTCGATCTTGACCACCCGACGAGTCTTAGGATTGATCCTGTAGACCCGTCCATCCATCGGACAAGTAGCCCAATCGGGTCGCACTTTTCCACCCGGCGCAAAGTCTTTGGCCAGGATGCCCGAATCGGTCATGTAAATCTCACCATCCGGACCAATGGCAAGGTCATTGGGAAATAGGAACGGTTCACCATCGCACTCGGTCACGAACACCTCAACCTGGCCATCCATCGTGACACGCAGCAATGCAGGCAGATTGCCCGATTCGGCCACCCAGATGTTGCCGTATCGGTCCAGGGCCAGGCCATTAGGGCGTCCGGTTTTGGCGATGACCCGTTTTTCTTTCCCATCGGAACTGATGTGGGTCACACATCCGCGGTCCGCTCCCATCTCGACCACCAAAAAGCTGCCATCCGACAAGAGCACCGGTCCTTCAGGTACACTGAGCCCTGTGCAGAAGATCAAGGTTCAAAACCCCCTTTGAAAATTTCTGCTTTGATATACGGTAACGCAATCTCCGATGAGAAATGCCCCAAGATTATGGAGATACATCGCTCGCTGCCTACAGTCGCCCTTCAATCGCAACTGCACGCACGGGTGATCCGTCGCCGTCTTTCAGCTTCAGTGGTAGAGCAATGAACGTCACATAGTCTGTCGAGAGAGCATCCAGATTTGCCAACCCCTCTACAATGACAATCTCAGCACGCAGCAGAGCTTGGTGCACAGAGATCAGCTCCTCTCGATCGTCCATCGAAGCCACAGCGGGTGTCTCGACACCGAGCAAGAAAATACCACGTTGGGCTAACCACTGCGCCAAGGACAAGCTCACACGCGGGAAATGCGTGCGGTAATCTGGCATATCGGCGTGGGTGCTCCAACCGGTTTTCAACAGCAAACGCGCTCCACGGGTCACCCGTTCAGAATACGGGGCGAGATGTTCCACAGTGATAATCTCGCGCGGTTGAAGGAAGCTCAGGTCGATCACCCACGCTGGGCCGATGCACTTCTCCAGTGCCACACCCTCCAGGTTTAGGCCATCTTCAAGGAAGTGGCTGGGCGCGTCCAGATGTGTGCCGGCGTGGGAGTGAAGATGCAATAATCGCGTATGCCAGCCCTTAGAAGCAAAGGTGGATTGATCTTCATAGTCCACTCCCTGCATCCCGGGGCGCAAAGTCAGACTCAGATCGACGATGCGAGGCATGGCTCAGACATCATCCTTTCTATTTGACTGCACCAAGCGTTAGGCCGCGTACCAGGTAACGCTGCACCAAGAAGCTGAGGATGAACAGCGGCACCATAGATACGATAGAGGTTGCACCGATCTCACCCCATTGCACCATCATCTTGCCGAAGAAATTTACGATATAAACTGACAATGTAACCGCTTGAGACTTGGTAATAGCAATTGCGAAGAAGAACTCGGCCCATGAAAATATGAAACAGAAGACCCCGGTGGCGACCAACCCTGGCGAGACCAATGGCAACGCAATGCGCCAGAAGGCACCCAATGGTGAGCACCCGTCCACCAAGGCTGATTCCTCAATTTCACGTGGTATTTCCATGAAGAAACCACGCATCATCCACACCGCATATGGCAAGTTGAAGGTGAGGTAGATGAGGATCAAAGCTTGATGGGTGTCCATCCATCTCAACGCCTTGAAGAAAAGCAGAAACGGAAAGATCACGGCCACCGGAGGCATAAAGCGCTGGGAGAGGATGAAGAAGGGAAGGTTGTCTCCACCTACCCGATAACGTGCCAGGGCATAAGCAGCCAAGGAGCCTATCAGCAGTGCCAAGAGTGTGGTCGAAGTGGAAATGATCAGGGTATTGCCCAGCGCTTTGAGTCCACCTGTTTGGATTACGTGCTCAAAATATACCAAGCTGGGTGTCTGAGGGATCCAGACTGGCGGGCTCTTCAAGAACTCACTTGGCGTCTTGAAGGCAGTTAACATGATCCAAACGATTGGGAACAGAAAGAATGCCAGGGCGAGCAACGCGACCGCATATCGCGCAGAGCTTGCCAAAAACTTACGTGTCCGTAATCCCATAGCGCTCCTCTCATCACAATGCTAATGGAGACATCTGGTCAAGTCCAAACCAACCCCTTGATCCATAGAGTGATGATCGACAGTCCAAGAGCAATTGCGCAGCTCCTCAGCTTCCCACAGCGGATTTAAAAGCTTTGAGCAAATAAGTCAGAAACACTGCCAAGAATACGAGCAGCACAAATGAGGCCGCGGCGCCATAACCTAGCCGGAAGAACTGGTAGCCCATCTGGTAAATATAGAAAGAAAGTGTTTCAGTGGAATTACCTGGCCCGCCGCCCGTCAATGTAAAGATGATGTCAAAAAACTTCAAAGCATCCAGACCGCGGATGAGCAGTGCCACTATAATGATGGGACGCATTAAGGGAAGCGTCATATACCACAGCTTAGCCCATCCAGAAGCGCCGTCAATCTCAGCTGCTTCGAATATTTCCGGATCCAACACGGCCAGGCCGGATAAGAGGACCAGAAACATGAAAGGTGTCCACTGCCAGATCTCCGTCACCAGAATGGCCAACAACGCCGTTTCAGTTTTGGCCAGCCAGGTATAAGTAAAAGGCTGTCCAATGATCCAGCCGATGATTTGATTGATCGGCCCGTATTGGGCATCCCATAACAGACGCCACGTATAGCCGACCACCACCGGCATCACCATCACCGGTAGGAGCAGTGCTGCGACGATGACCCGTTTGCCCTTCATCTGGCTCGATAACGTCTGAGCCAAGCCAAAGCCCAAAAGAAACTCGATGCTCACCCCAACGACCACTACTAGCAAGGTGATGAGCAAGGAATGCCAGAATCGGGCTGTGCTGAACAGCTCAATGTAATTGCCCAGCCCGATAAAAGGCCGCTCCTGCAAGCCGATTTCCCACTTGGTCAAGCTAAGGCCGAGGGAATAGACGGTAGGGAATACCGTCACCAACAAGATGACCATTATACAGGGGGCTACGAACATCCATGGGATGAGCTCACGTCGTTTACGACGAGGCGTTTTGGATTTCAGGGTTAGAGCCTCTGTCGTGGCTACCATAGTCTCCCAATCTCCTTTGAACAATCCCACCAATGGAATGGGGCGCCCCAAAGGCAGAATGCGGGCCAGGGGCGCCCCGACGCGGTCATATCTTATTCAGCAGGGACTTCCACTTTGGGCCCGAGCCGGTTCCAGGGGTTCTTCAGCCATTGTTCGTAGGCCTTCTTCTGATTCTCGACACCCAACCGCTCGGTGATGGCGTCCCATTTCGCTGCCGCCTCGTCCAAGGCTTCCTTCGGATCCTTGCCTGCATAGGCAGCTGTGAGCGCGTTATCGATGGCTTCCATATACTCGCGCGCACCTGGAATACCCAGCTCATACTGCCCGGCCATAGCAGCCTTCTTGAGTGTGTCCAGATATTCGCCTGCCTCAGGCCAGGCGGAACGATACAACGGCGAGTTGAAGTGAGACAGGCGATAGGGGTCGCGCAGAGCAAAGGGCAGCATCACGCGCTGCAAGCTGATATCCGGGCTGGTCATCCACTGGATGAACAGGTAAGCGGCCTCTTTATTGTTGCTGCTCGCGGAAATGCACATATTGAAACCACCGGCCAGTGTGGGACGGCCACCCGGCTGCGGCATGTAGCCCACCTTGCCGACCACTTTACTGGCCGGCACCCAGGCCAGCTGCTTGGCCGTATCGCCGTAGCCGGCGGACCAGCGACCGATCGGCGGCCAAGTGACAATCATGGCCACTTTGCCATCCATCCAGGCGCTCAGGACTTCCATAAAGCCCCACTTCTCGACGCCAGGCGGCATTACCTTATTCTGTTTCACCATATCGGTAAGCAGTTGGACGCCGATCTCACTGTTGATGGTTGCCTTCATATTCTCATCGAAGAACTGGCCACCACGACCGCTAAAGGGGCCGACAAACCAGGAGTAGGCCTGGCCCTCCATCCGCTGCATTGCCAGCCCGTACAGCTCAGGAGCATACTTGTTGGTGAAAAACTCAGCTGCGTCGTACATCTGCTGCTCCGTCTCAGGCGGCGTCAGCTCATAACCGTACTTCGCCTTAAACTCGGCCTTGTTGGTCTCATCCTCAAACAAATCCTTGCGATAGTAGAGGATGAACACATCGCCGTCATCGTAAAGACCGTAGGTGACGCCGTTGATCTTCATGACCCCTTCAGAGCGGTAAACCGGCAAGAAGTCTTCCATATCGGCCGGGTTCATATACTTCTCGATGTAGGGATCCAACGGCTCCAAAGCACCCGCGTTAACGTAATCTTGCATCCACATTGGGGACAGGTCAATCGCATCATAAGCGCCACCACCGGTCAGGTGATCCTGCAGAGGCTTGGTGTACATGTCCAAGTAGGCGAGCTCGATCACGTTAACCTTGATGCCGGTCAGCTCTTCCCAGATTGGGGCCATTGTCAGTGGATCCTGTGCCTGCAAGCCGGCCTCACGCACGTAATTGATGGTAGTTCCGGCAAACTGCTTAGCCGCTTCTACAGCACATTGGGACGAGCTCCCCTGGCAAGGCCCTTGCGCATGTGCAACCGGAACCACCAGACCAAGCAGCATGGCAACTGCTAATAAGGCGCTGAAAATCCTGAACATCCTGGTACTCATTGGGATCTTCCTCCATCATTGAGTATCTAAAGGTTGAGCAACTGCACTGTTTACCAATTGTTCAACTTCTCGGTTCGGCCAGTCTTACCTCCTGAAAGATCACCTTTGAGCGATTTCAACCCAACTTCTGAGCAATCCGCGGCCCCGAGTTGGCCAAACTCAGAGACCTTGCTGATCGTTCCGTCACTGGTCTGGGTGTTCGTTGTCCCGCATGCCTGCTCAAAAGTAGACCGTGATGCCGGTCGCCTCACCCCCTTTCACATCGAGATGTAACGGCGCAAAAACTCTATCGTCTTTTGTGCAGCCGTATCCGGATCTGGCAGCGGTAGCATTTCAGCTGAGACATACCCTTGGTAATCCATCTCTCGCAAGGTGGCGAAGATGCTGTCGTAGTTCATGTGTCCACTACCTGGATAGCGTCGGTTTGTGTCGGCAATATGAAGATGCCACAAGAGCTCTCCCGCCTGACGTAGCCCTTCCTCGATCGAGGCATCTTCGATGTTCATGTGGAACAGATCAAGCATCAGGCCGACATTGTCACAGCCCATTGCTTCAATAAATCGGCGGCCTTCGAGTGCATTGGGGATAAAGTCGCTCTCATAACGATTGAGTGGCTCTAAAGTGATCTTAACGCCACGCTCTGCGGCATAGAGCGCCACCTTACGCAGACGTTCCACTGCGATATGATAAGGATCTGCTACCTCACCTAGCAATTTGAGCTGACCACGTAGCCGCCCAATGTTAACCATAGCACCCAGATAGGCAGCCAGATCGATCACCGAACGCGTGCGCTCCTCTGCCTTACGATATAGCGCGTCGTCTGCGGTCACCAGGCACAGACCATCTGCGCCGAAGAGCTCGCCTGTGACGACTTGAGGAACCTCAAGACCGGCGTCCTGAACGGTGGCTTTCACCCACGCCCAATCTAACCCGGATGGATCCCGCACCATGAACTCGATGCCGCGGTAGCCCATGCGAGCGGCTTTGGCCACTTTCTCCTCGAACGTACCACTGAGTAGGGCCAGTGGACCATAAATCACGTCAGGTCCGTTCACGACTACCCCCGGCTTCATTGTCGAATCTCTCGTGCGCCAAAGATCAAGGTATGCTGGTATACCATATGACCAATTGCACTATACCTCATCTTCGTGTTCATGTCAATCCCCAAAAGCCTGTTTTCAAGAAATTTTTTGTTCACCTCTTTGCAGCGATCGCAGCGCGTGCTGCTCTCACCACATCCGTCACTGCCATGCCGTAGCGGTCCAATAAGGCAGCATAGGGTCCTGTCTCCGCGAAACGGTCCGGAATGCCCACTCGCTTTACCGGAACCGGGTAAGCATCGCTTACGACCTCGGTCACCGCAGCGCCCAGCCCGCCTATGATGTTGTGCTCCTCCGCAGTGACTAGAGCCCCTGTTTCACGTGCTGCCCGCACCACTGCGTCGGCGTCCAGAGGCTTAATCGTGTGTATTTCCACAACCCGGGCATCAATTCCCTCGCTGACCAACACATTAGCTGCTTCCAGGCATCGGCTGAGCATTAATCCTGTTGCGATTAGCGTAACATCCTTACCAGGTCTTACGTCCACTGCCTTGCCAATTTGGGGTTCGTAGGTGTGATCGAATAACACGGGCACCTCATTGCGATTCATGCGGAAGTACACCGCCCCCCGCCATGCAGCCACTTGGGGCAATAGCCTGACGACCGCTACTGTGTCGCTCGGCACCACCACGGTCATATTGGGCAAGCTGCGCATGATGGCGATGTCGGTGATGGCATGATGCGTCGGTCCGTCGAACGAGTCGGAGATACCCCCATAGGCTGCCATCAGCTTGACATTTGCTTCACCATAGCAGCAGTGTGTGCGTACCATCTCCAACGCACGTGTTGCCAGCAGAAAAGCGAAGGAATTTGCAAAGGGGATTTTGCCGCAATAAGCGAGACCGACAGCAACATCTATCAGACACTGTTCGGCGATGCCCACGTTGAAAAAGCGATCTGGGAAGGCTTCCTGAAACATATAGCTGAAGTCGGAGTTGGAAACATCCGCGCTGAGCACCACCACATCTGGGTTGTCGCGTCCCAGCTGCACCAACGCCTCACCGTAGGCCTTGCGCATCAGGATCAGTTCTGCCATGCCTTCAATCCCTCCTCCAGCTCAGCCAATGCTCGTTCATATTGCTCCTGATTAGGCGGCATGCCGTGCCAACGGTTGTCATATTCCATAAAACTAACCCCCTTGCCCTTCGTGGTATGAGCGATGATAATGCTGGGACGCGCGTGCACCTCGTCGGCGCGGTCGAGCGCGTTGAGGATCTCGCCCATATTGTGGCCATCTATTTCCTGGACGTGCCAGCCGAATGCTTCCCACTTGGCAACGACCGGTTCCATTGGCATGACATCGGCGACAGCGCCAGTTTGTTGGACGCCATTATAGTCTAAGATGGCAGTCAGATTGCCCAGACGGTACTTGGCAGCTGCCATAGCACCTTCCCACACGACACCAGCATTGATCTCACCATCCCCTAGCACCACATAGACGCGGGCGCGCGAAGCGCGTGCGGAAGGTGCCGTCACGGCGGAGGGCTTCGGCTGGTCCATCCTCAGGGCCAGTGCCATTCCGACGCCGATGGCAACACCTTGGCCCAACGGCCCAGCACACATCTCCACACCGGGAAGTTTGACGCGGTCAGGATGGCCTTGCAGTCGGCTGTCCAGCTGGCGGAAGGTCATCAGTTCTTCGACTGGGAAGAAACCGCGATAGGCCATTGCTGTGTAAAGCATGGCGCATGCATGCCCCTTAGAGAACAGGAGGCGATCACGCTCCGGCCAATCAGGACGTGCAGGATCCAATCGCAGGTGGTGAAAGAACAACGCAGTCAAAATCTCGGCCACCGAAAAGGCACCACCCAAATGCCCGGATTGGGCGTTATAGACCATCTTGAGTGCTTGGATGCGAAAAGACTGTGCCTTCGCAGAAAGGTCACGGATGAGCGATTCAGAATGATAGTGCATACCCACCACCTCCTTTATCCTTTAGCGAGAAGCCTCGTCCAGCCAGGTGCGCAAACGTTCCAAACGCGACGCACGCTCGCCCACAAAGCGCTCAATGCCTTTCAAAATCCATTCAGGTGTCAGATGTGCCTCGTCCAAAACTTCCGATACACTCCCGCCTGTACGCCAGCGATTGTCCCAATCACTGGACAGAGCATATTCCCTGGCCAGTTCATTGAACAGCCAATCGCTCATCAAGCGGCGCGCTTGTGTTGTGATAACGGTGGAATCAAGGCGGTCCGCGGGAGACAACACACGCAGGCGATACTCTTCCGGTTGGAGTGCGAACAGCTCCGGGCTGGTGGCACACACAATTTTCACGTTCAGTTCTCTCCGGTCCAGCTCCGGCAACAGCTGGAGCATGTTGCCCACTGCGCTAGTGCCCTGCACAATCAATGCACCGCCACGCGGCTGATCGGCGCGATAATCGCGGATCACATAGGCACCGCGTGCAGCCTCAAAATGCGACGGGATGCCCAACTTTTCACGATCCGGCACCTCAATTGGGGGACGAGTCAGGTGCAGCGCTACGATAGGTACTGATTGTTTGAGCGCTGCACCTAGCAACACCGGTACTTCATTGTATTCCCATGGATGAAGGTTAATGACAGAACCTTCTGGGAACAGCTGGGTCACCCCAGGTGCGAAGATGCCGAAATGCGTGCGGCTGTCCTCTGCCGTTTCAGGTCCGGAGTGGCCGGCAACCCACAATACCTTGCCCACTTTCCATTGGCAATCTTGCGCCAGCTGGCTGAACAGGCGAAACATCCCATACTTCAGATAGGAGAAGGATCCATATGTGGAGCAAGCACCCCAGAACCCGTCAAATTCCTCTTCCGGATTGAGGGCGAAGTTCACTGTTGCCATGCCGACCAAGATGCCTGCGTTGGCGAACTCGGTGATCTCTTGAGGCAACAACACACCTTCGGGCGACCCGTAGCGCTCATACCACCCATAGCCTGGAAAGTCGCCATAGGACTGAGCAAAACCGATAATGTTGGTCGAGCCGGCCAGATCAGCAGAACAGGCGATAAACAGAGGCCGACCGTATTCCCGGGCTCCGAACGCGTTGGCCCAGGCTCCCCACTTCGCCAGCGCCATTCGGTTGGCGATTACAGCACCGGGCTTGACGTACAGATCGGCCGGGTAATTGCGGTAGTCATACAATCGCTCATCCTGAAAGGGATTGCCTCTCTTTCCCAGGCAGAAAGAGGGTATCTCACGAGGGACTGAATCGCCCAATTCTACCAGACGATCGGCCAGATAATCGATCAGTGCCTGGTCACGGTGCAACACATCGATAACAGCGCGGAGATTGGCTTCGAATTCGGCGCGCAGCGCAACGGGATCGTCGGGTGCGCATCCACCGAAATTGACGAACTTCACTCCGTATTTCTCGGCAAATGGGCGCTTTGTCTCCCAGAACAGCTCACAGTTGAGCTTGTGTGGGACACCGTGCACCACATTGTCATATTTCAGATAGCCTCGTCCCTTGCGTGTCTTGAACCAGGCCATTGTGGGCCTACGTTCCGGATTGTCCGTCAGCACCATGGAGAGGATCGCGTGTGTCACCGCGCCCCAGTCCTCGCCGTTTTCAGTGCCGAATACGCGCCAACCGTGCGCTGCGTACCAATCGCCTGGCGCACCATATACGACGCTGCTGATAGGATGGTCGTCAATGCCGAAGTCATTCCAGTCGATCAGATGGTACAGGTTGTCCAATGCTAATCCCCAGGCCGAGTTCATGGTCTCGTAATTCGCGCCGGGCGTCAGACCTCCCTCTCCCTCGATGACAAACACCTTTACACCCTCAGCACCGGCACGCTTGAGTGCCAGTGCCTCCCCCGCTGAAGCCGGGCTTCCATGGCCTGAGGGGCCAGTGTTGAATTTGAGGAACAGGGTCTTGCCTTCCATCTCGGCGTGACCAGAGAGTCCACCGCGATGACGGAAATTCAACAGATCTTCCCAATACAACACATGCTTGCCCAAATGGGATAGGTCGTAACGGGTGTCACTGGTCTGCCTGTACTTCACGCGTAGCGCCTCGTTCAGCACCGCAAGTGTGCAATAGACCAGCGGTACCGTGTGCCCGGCGCCCAAGATGAATCGGTCGCCGAAGCGCTTTTCCGGATGGCGGATGTCCCATCGCATCGCTCCGCTCAGCAACAAACTGATCAGCATGTAAACCTTAGAGCGTGAGCCGCCCGGATGGCCGCTTTGACGATAATTAAGGATCAGATCGATCAAGTTATCGACCAGGTCCTTCACTTTTTCCCAATGTTGAAAATGCTGCCACAGCGCATGAGCACGCTGTACTGTCTGGTCTTCAGTGGCTGCTACCACGAGCATCACCCCTTGATTGAATAGAAGTTATGTCAAACAAGTGACCATGTTTCCTTCCAGACACGCTTGGTGCTGGCGATGATTAACTCAGGGGTTTCGTCCGGCATGTGGCTTTACCTCAAAACCGATCTGCCGTAAGACTTGTGACGTGTGGTACATTAAGGTTTCAACAACACCTTCATGACACCAGCGCTCTTCACCAGATCGAAACCTTTTTCATACTCTTCCAGCGGAAGGATGTGTGAAATGAGCGGTCTCAGCTGCACTTTGTCCGCCTCAATCAGTTGATTCATCCTGCGCCAGGTTTCCCAAGTGCGCCCCATAACACTTAGCAACTTGATCTCGCGCCGCGTCATCTTGAAGAACGGATTAAAAGTTACTGGCCGGCTAAAAGTACCGATGGTGACCACTGTGCCGCACAGCCGCACCATGTCAAAGGCCTGGTCGAGTGCCGTCTGAGTGGCTCCCATCTCGATCACCAAATCGGCGCCGTGGCCGTGGGTCAGCTCCAACACTGCCTCTACAGGGTTCTCGCGACTTGCGTCCACTACGATGGCCCCGTTAGCATAATGACGTGCCATCTCCAGGCGTGGCTCCGCGAGCTCCGTGATCACCGTATTGACACCCCAGGCTACCAAGGTCTGAGCAGCTAGAATACCGATAGGACCTGCACCGATGATGACGGCCCAGTCACCTGGGTCGCGTCGCTCCACTTCCACTGCGTGCACGGCGATGCCGAAATTCTCAAGCACAGCGCCCTCCTCTAAGCTGAGCTTGCTCGGCAGAGGGCAAATGACTCTCTCCGGCAACACGGCATATTCAGCGAACGCGCCACGTCGCTTGCCATAGATCTCACGGTTTTCGCACATATTGGTGAAGCCGCTGCGGCAGGTTCGGCAGTATCCGCAATAGATGAGCGGATCGTTCACAATGCGATCGCCGGGTTTGAAGCGCTTCACCGCGCTTCCCACATCTACCACAATCCCCGACGCCTCGTGTCCCAACACAGTGGGCAAACGAAATGTCTTGTCATTGGCAGCCCATTCATCCCATTCATATGCCTTGGTCTCGCCGACACATATAGCGCAATACTCGACCTTAAAGAGGACATCGTCTGGATTCTCGATGCGAGGATTCTCGATTTCTAAGAGTGAGAGGCCTGGACCAGGTTTCTCTTTGACCAGGGCTTTCATATGCACCTCCTTGTTCATTCACGCGCAGGTTGTAGGGCAAGGCCATCCCAATATTGGTGCCCAAGGTTCGTATGTGGGATGCGATGCCCGCCCATCAGTCGGTTGTCTCAGATCTTCTCTCCCCCTGCGGAAACACAGCCCGTTGGAATTCACGTGCGTGGTCTATGTGTTCGCGCATAGCGTGCCGTGCACCTTCCCCATCACGTGCCACAACACAGTTCAAAATCCGATGGTGATCGGGTACAATGACCTCTGCAATGCCCGGATAGCTGCTGACACGCAGACGCACCTCCTGCATAAGGTCGCGTATCGAGTCCAACAGGATAACCAGCAAAGGATTGTGGGTAGCCTGCGCTAAGGCACGATGGAATTCGGCATCGTGAGCCGCTAATGCTTTGGCGTCATTCGTCGCTCTGGTCATCGCCTCCACAGCTTGCCTGAGTTTAGCAATGTCTTCCGCATCAGCCTGTTGAGCAGCCATCCCGGCGATCTCCACTTCCAAGATGCCGCGCACTTCGTGCAAGTCGTCCAGAGTGACATTATGTGTGCGCAGCAAGTGTCCCAGCGGTTCAACCACCTGATCGCGGGTCATCTGACGCACGATGCTGCCCACTCCGGGGCGTGTCTCCAGCAGGCCTTTGGCCGTCAGGATACGCACCGCTTCGCGGATGACCGTGCGACTCACGCCCAACTGTGCCGCTAGTTCCACCTCTGAGGGCAGTCGTGTGCCAACGCGCAGCTGTCCATCCACGATGAGACGCTGGATTTGGCTGACGACAAGATCAACCAGACGTCCTTCCGGAGCTACTGAATGGAATAGATCCGCCACGTCCATAATCCTGGAATAGCCTTGTTACCCCAAACCTATAACAGCCATGCCCTGACTGCGCTCACACTTGAGCGGTCTGTCCCCCATCTACAGCCAGAATTGCCCCAGTGATGAAAGAAGCTTCATCCGAGGCCAGGAATAAAATCGCTCGCGCCAGCTCCTCCGGACGCCCCAAACGCCCCATCGGGAAAGTGGCAGCAAAGGCTGACAGTTGTTCAGGCGACATAGCATCCCGGAGCATTGGGGTATCTGTAGGTCCCGGCGCGACCGCATTGACCCGTACATTATGCTTTGCATGGTCAATCGCCATAGCTCTGGTCAACAGCGCTACTCCCCCTTTGGAAGTGACATAGGCCACGGTGTTAGCTGCTGCATCGTGTGCACCGGTGGAAGAGGTCAAATTGACAATAGAACCGCCCCCGCGCGCGATCATATAGGGGAGCACCGCTTTGCTGACCAGGAATGTGCCTGTCAGATTAACAGCGATCACCCGTTCCCAGTCTTGCTGACTGGTGTCGAGGGCTGTCCCGAAGAGAAGAATACCGGCATTGTTAACCAGAATGTCAATCCCACCGTAGGCCCGGAGAGTTGTATCTACCAGGCGCTGCACTTGCACCGAGTCCGAAACGTCCACCTGCACAAAGATAGCTTCACCGCCTGCCTGACGGATGGCTGTGACCGTTTCCTGACCTGCCTTCTCATTGAAGTCGGCCACCACAACTTTGGCACCTTCGCGTGCAAACAGTTCGGCGCTGGCACGCCCGATCCCCGAACCACCACCGGTGATAATCGCGACTTTGTCCTTGAGGCGCATTGGATCTCTCCCCCCATCTCAGAGCAAGAAATAGGGCTTCTCGATTTTTTCCTTGATTGCACACAGAAACCGGGCTCCCTGCACGCCATCTAACACTCGATGATCTACCGTGAGCGTGAGACCCATCATCGGCCGTAGGGCAACCGTGTCATCCGGCATTCCCACAGGCGTCTTGATAATACGCCCCACTGCCAGGATGGCAGCCTGGGGTGGATTGATGATGGCCTCGAAATGTTCGATCCCGTACATGCCCAAATTGGAGATGGTGAAAGTCCCCCCTGAGAGATCCTCGCTGGTGAAGCGCATGACCTGTGCCTTCTGCTGAAACATCTTGAGCTCTTGAACGACTTGGCCGAGGCTTTTCTGATTCGCTCCCTTGATGACCGGCACCACCAAACCGTCATCACTCCCAACTGCGACACCGACGTTGATCTCGCGATAGAGCCGGATGCGCCCCCCCTCAAACGAGGCATTTACGCGTGGGTGCTCTTTCAGCACCATCGCGACGATCTTGACCAGCAGCGCCGTGATCGAGAGACGTTCACCCGTCTCGGCCAGGATGCGCTCCATCAACGCTTCGCGCAGCCAGAGTAGGTTGGTGGTGTCGGCGGTGACATGAAGAGTGAATTGAGGGGCTTGATGCACACTTTCGAGCATGCGTTGGCCCGTGAGACGCTGAACAGGGGTCAGATCCATCCACTCGGCCTGCGTAGCTGTAGTTGCCGGAGCTGCTGGAATAGCGACCTTGGTAGCTTGTTGTGCTTCAGCAAACGCGCGCACATCCTCCTCACGGATGCGCCCACCAGGGCCACTACCGCGCACTTGGATGAGATCCACGCCCAGCTCACGGGCAAGACGGCGGGCGAGAGGGGAAGCGCGTACAGCCTCGAACTCTTCAACAGCGGCTTGAGGCTTTCGCGCTTCAACAAAAGCGTGCACATCCTCCTCGCGAATACGTCCGCCGGGGCCGCTGCCGCGCACGAGGGCTAGATCCACACCTAAATCCTTCGCCAGCTTCCGCACAGCTGGGGTGGCGAGCACTTGTCCCGGTTCCTTAGGAACGGGTGCGGAATCTGTCATTTCCGCAACGGTGAGGGACTTTCCAGGGACAGAGGTGGCTTGCGTTACCAATGGGGGCAGTACAGGCACCTCCTCATCCGGTTCAGCGATGAAGGCGAATGTCTCACCGACCGGAATGATGGCACCGTCCACAGCGCCCGGACGGATGCCCTTCAGAATGCCGGAAGCTGGTGCCTCAAGATCCGCCACGACCTTGTCCGTCATCACCTCCATGATCACCTGTCCCTGTTCCACCCTGTCCCCTTCCTTGACCAGCCAGCGGATGATTTCACCAGCTTCCATATGGTCGGTCATTTTGGGCATGAAAATCTCGGTTGCCATCCACTCCTCCGTTCAAATGTTTCAGCCGCTCATAGCTTTCCACTACCATCGTGGTGCTGTTGCCACCACCGATATCCAGTGGAACCCGGTCGGGCTCCCGATGATGAATGGCCGCCCGGACACGTTCACGCGAGGTCATTTTGGCCATGGGTATCCACTCCGTCACCTGTCCTACCTGGTTCTGCCAGGAATATAGCGTCGCAGCGACTCAATCGTGGCCCGAGCTGCTGTATCAGGGTCGGGCCAGGGCAGAATCTCGGTGGACACGTAACCCGAATAACCTATCTCGTTGAGGACGCGCACAATCTGCTCGAAGTCGAGATGAGCGCTGCCTGGCCAATGACGATTGTTGTCGGCAAGGTGCACGAACCAGCACAAGCCATCCGCCTCGCGAAAGCTGTCGTAAATGTTCGCGTCCTCAATGTTCATGTGATAGACGTCCAGCATCAGCCCAAAGTTAGGACGATTGAGCTGCCTCACCATCGCGATGCCTTCCTGAGTGGTATGGATATAGCGTGCCTGATGCACATTGATGGGCTCGAGCACCAGGCGAATCCTTCGTGGCGCAGCGTAGTCGGCCAGCTCGCCGAAGGCCGCTTCCATCTCTGCCAGCGATCGATCTGGATCATTTGGATAGCCAGGGCCTCGCGAGCGGCCAATCGTGACAATCGTACCTGGTTCGAAATAGGCAGCTGCGAAGTCGACGATGGACTTCATGCGCTGCATTGCCTGTCGACACACCTGCACGTCAGGGCTCACCAACCCCAGGCCATCTTCGCCATAGACGTGGCCGGTGCAAATCGCTGCCAATTGCAGGCCATGCTCATCCAGCCAACGTCGCAGCTGCATGCCATTCAGCTGGGCAGGATCGCGCATCATGAACTCGACACCGTCATATCCGAGTGCAGATACCTTACGCACCGCGGTAGCAACATCCCCGCTGTAGAGCGCCAGGGGCTCCGTGCGCAAATCCGGTGTTCCAATGGTGGCGGCAATCTTGATCAACGGACTCTCCCGCCCTAACTGCGCTAAAGTTAGTATGCCATCACTTGGCGCACTGCCTGTACCACGTCGCCGGTGTCTGGCCAGAACCCCTTTTCGATGCTATCGGCAAAGGGCACAGGGGCGAAACGTCCCGTCAGACGCACGATCGGGGCTTTGAGGTAATCGAACGCTTGCTCGATGATCACCATCGCCCATTCACTCGCCGGCCCGTAAGAGCGTACTGCTTCTGCCACTACCACTGCGCGGCCTGTCTTTCGCACAGAGCGCCCAATTGTCTCCTCGTCCAGTGGGCTGATAGTGCACACATCCACCACCTCGACGCTGATGCCTTCTTGTTCTAGCTGTTTTGCCGCGGCCATAGCGTGCCATACCATATAGCCGGAGGCGACCACAGTGACGTCGGACCCCTGACGTTTGACATCGCATTTGCCCAGGGGCAACACATAGTCTTCTTCCGGCACCAGACCGCGGAATGAATAGAGGAACTTATGTTCCAGAAAGACGACCGGGTTGTCATCCCGAATTGCCGCTTTGAGCAGACCCTTGGCATCGTATGGCGTGGAAGGAAACACCACCTTCAAGCCGGGGATATGAGCATACCAGACCTCCAAGCTCTGCGAATGTTGGGCAGCTGTGCTCTTGCCGGCGCCGCCACCCTGGGGCATGCGCACCACCATAGGCACTTTGCACTGTCCACCTGTCATAAAACGCAGCTTGGCCGCCTGGTTTGCGATCTGATCGATCGCCAGTCCGGAGAAATCGACAAACATGATTTCTGCCACGGGCCGCATCCCCACCAGCGCGGCACCAATGGCAGCACCGGCAATGGTGTTTTCCGAAATGGGGGTGTTGCGCACGCGTTCTGGACCGAACTGATCATATAACGTACGCGTCACCCCAAAGGCGCCCCCATGTTTGCCTATGTCTTCACCCAGCAGGAAAACGCTGGGATCGCGCATCATTTCTTCACGGAGTGCCTCACGGATTGCTTCCTGATAGGACATCTCCTTGGCAGGCACACCCGGTGGTACCTGCACGATGAGATCGGGTGACATGATGGGCTTGGTAATGCCCAGTGATACCGCGTCCTTTTCCACTGTGGCCATCATCTATCTCCTGCTATTAAGCGTAAATATAGTCCATTGCGGTAGCGGGATCGGGTTGTGGGCTCTCTTGGGCGAACTTCACCGCATCGGCGATCTCTTGTCTCACTTCGGCCTCGATTGCAGCTAGCTCACCTTCACTCGCTATTCCTTCCTCAAGCAGGTAATTGCGGAAGCGCGGGATAGGGTCTTTCTTGCGCCACTCCTGCACCTCCGCCCGGTCGCGATAGACCTCTGGCTCGCCAGCGTAGTGCCCTTCGAAGCGATATGATTCGGTCACCAGCAAGGTGGGTCCTTCACCCCGACGTGCACGCTCCACTGCCTCTTTAGCCGCTTGATACACTGCGAGCACGTCGAAGCCATCCACACGCACGCCTGGGATCCCGTAAGATTGAGCACGTAGCGAAAGGTCTTTGATTTTGCAGCTGTTGGTGATGCGCGTCGAGACACCGTACTGATTGTTCTCGAGGACAAAGACAACCGGCAGATCCCAGATCGAGGCCATATTGAGGCCCTCGTGCCAATTGCCAGTGTTGCAGCCAGCATCGCCGGTGAAAGGCACGGCCACGCGATCCTCACCACGCAGCTTGAAGGCCAGTGCAGCGCCTACCGCGATAGGGATGCCGGCGCCCACCACGGCCAGTGCTCCCAAGCTACCCGTCTCAAATGCCGCGATGTGCATGGAACCGCCACGGCCTTTACAGTATCCGGTCTCCTTGCCCAGGATTTCGGCCATCATCTTCTTGGTGTCGGCACCTTTGGCAATATTGTGGCCGTGGCTGCGGTGTGTGCCCGCGATGAGGTCATCATGGCGCAACGCCATACATACCCCTACTGCGGACGCTTCTTGCCCAATGTAGGCATGGATGGCCCCTTTGACCATACCGCGTTTGAAAAGATCGATCGCCGCTAGCTCGAACTCTCGAATGCGCACCATACGGCGATACATCTCCAACGTCGTTTCCCTGCTTATTTCCATGATCTGTTCCTCCCGCTCTGATTTGTTCTTCGTCCTGTAGAGACGACAGGGTGTACACAGCAGCCTCACACACAAGTGTGATTCATCCCATTAATCTCATAGCCTTAATCCTCCGGCACCAGAATGACCTTTATCAGACCGGGTTCACGCGCATACAGCCGCCAGAACCAGCTCGCCCCTTCTGAGAGAGGAGCGACCGCGCTGATGAGAGAATCCACGCGCACTACCTGGGAGGCCAGCATTCTCAGGCAAGCTTCCGACTCGCCAGCGGCATTGGTGCTACCGATCAGATTCAGCTGCCGAGTCACCACCTTCTGTAATGGCAGATCCACCGTAGCTGATAGATTGCCAATCAACGCCACCGTACCTCCCTCACGTACGCTTTCGACTGCCATTTGAACGGTTTGCGTAAGACCTACTGCCTCGAAAACAACATCAGCACCACGTCCCTCGGTATGTCGGTGAACCTCATCCGATACTTTGCCCGGGTCGGACAACAAGGCCACGTCTGCTCCTAATGCCAGAGCGCGTTGTAAACGTTCCTGCTCCACATCCACAGCAATGATCTGCTCACACCCCGCCAGTCGCAGCAGCTGTACGAGCAACAAACCAATCACACCTGCGCCAATCACCGCTACTGTGTCGCACAACCCAATCGAGACAAGCCGGATGGCATGTGCAGCCACAGAAAGGGGTTCCATCAAAGCAGCGTGTTCGAAGGAGAGATTGTCGGGCAGCCGATACAACACACGGTGGGGAACAACCACGTATTCTGCGAATGCTCCATGCACGCGGAACGCCGGCGTGGACACGCCAACAATGCGCCTCTGTTTGCACAAATTGAACATGCCACGTCGGCAGAAATAGCACATCCCACAGTGAAGAGTTATGTCAAATGTAACCCGGTCACCCACCTTCCATTCAGGCACTAAGGCTCCGACCTGAGCGATAACGCCAGCTGCCTCATAGCCCATAATAATCGGAGGGATGCGTCGCCCTGTGCTCCCGTCAATTCCGTGCACATCACTGCCGCAGATACCGCATGCTTTGACGCGCAACAGGATTTCATCTGGGGCGATTTGGGGATCTGGAAATTCTGCGTACTCCAGGCAATTGTATGCCTTCAGTATCAACGCTTTCAAACCATTATGGCTCCAGCCAGGTGAGACAAGGAAAGGGATAACCCTGCATCGTTAGTTATACATCATATCATATGACATTATACCAAATGAGTGAGTGGCTTGTCAATAGCGACTCACGGACTTTTTTTGGTTCCCATCATAAATAAAGGGAGGTGTCACAGAGGAAGCATTTGGGAAGTGAGAAGATCTGTTCCTTTCCACTTCCCTTATACATTGACTTTTCCTCTGTAGACCCTATAATCCTTGCCTTGTGCAGCTCCGAGATCTGGCTATGTGCACCACGATCACCGAGCTGGCCGATCGCCTTTACCAGGCGAGTCGTGAACGGGCACGCTGACGATGGTGTCTCCGGTGAGACAGATTTCTGTTATCCTGCAATATTTCCGAGCATTGTCCTCTGATGGCGACCGCCTAACGTGCTGTAATCCACCTTATTGAACTTATGCCACCGGCTTATCGTGAGGGATAACGCAATGCAAGTGCTGATCACGGGTGCCACCGGGTTTGTCGGAGCCAACCTAGCGCGGGCGTTGTTAGAACGTGGCGAGCGCGTGCGTGTACTATGCCGCCCCACGTCGCGCCTGGATGCTCTCGAGGGCCTATCTGTAGAACGTGTTGTCGGGGACATCCTCAACCCCGATTCGTTGCGTGCGGCGATGCAGAGTTGCACACTGGTGTTTCATGTAGCCGCCGTGGCGCAGTACTGGCGCAATCACGCGGAATGGGTGTATCGCGTCAACGTTGAAGGAACGCGCAATGTGGTGCAAATCGCTTTGCAATGTGGTGTGGAGCGCCTGGTGTACACCAGCTCATCCGCCGCCATTGGCCCGGCGCCACATCCTGGCGCGCCGGCGGACGAGACGCAGCAGCTGCCCGAGTCTCTCCACTGGTTCGTCTATGGCCACAGCAAACTGCTGGCTGAACAAGAGGTGCAACGCGGGGTGGAGCTGGGTCTCTCCGCTGTGATTGTCAATCCGACCATTGTGCTGGGCCCAGGTGATCTGAATTTCGTCTCAGGCAGTGCCATCCGTGCAGCCGTGCGTGGGCAGCTGCGTATCCTGCCACCGGGAGGTAGTAATTTAGTCCACGTGCAGGACGTGGTGGTAGGCCACATCGCCGCCGCTGAACGGGGGCGCACTGGTGAGCGCTACATCCTGGGCGGTGAGAACCTCACCCATCGCCGTGCAGCAGAGATCATCGCCGAGGTCACTGGCGCGCCGCCACCGTTGCTTACCCTGCCTACGTGGTCGCTACCCATCGTGGCACGTCTGGTCGACGCCCTCAATACTTTGACACGCACCCGTGATCCCCTGGTCACTGGTGATCAGGTGCGGTTGGGCGGTAAGTACTTCTATTACAATTGCGCCAAGGCGATCCGCGAACTGGGATTACTTCAGACCCCCTTCCGACAGGCGGTGGTGGATGCCTGGCACTGGTACCGTGCCCATAAGATGCTATAAGGCATATCACGCTCTGCCATACAGCATAAGAGGAAATAGACATTTGCGTGCCCTTGGGAGTCAACCATCGCCAAACAAACGAAAAGCGCGAAATCTCCTTTCGCGCTTTTCGTCATCTGGGTTATCATTCGCGCCTCACCCCCAATTTGCCAGCGCGAACTCCCAGTTCAGCAACTTGTCAATAACAGCATTGACATAGTCGGCGCGCCGATTCTGATAGTCCAGGTAATAGGCATGCTCCCATACGTCGATGGTGAGCAGAGGCTTCATCCCGGATACCAAGGGGGTCTCTGCGTTGCCCGTCTTGACGATCTTCAACGTGTCGCCATCGCGCACCAACCAAGCCCAGCCACTGCCAAATTGGGTCACCGCGGCATTGGCGAACTCTTGCTTGAACTTTTCCATATCTCCGAATGCCGCTTGAATAGCTTGCTTCAGAGCCGCCGGTGGCTCACCACCGCCGTTCGGCCGCAAGCTGTTCCAGTAGAAAGTGTGGTTCCAGGTCTGGGCGGCATTGTTGAAGATGGCCACCTTGTCCGGGTTGCCTGCCACTGTGCGGATGAGATCCTCTAAGCTCAGGTCCGCGAGCTCAGTGCCTGCAATGAGCTTATTCGTGTTGTCCAGATAAGCACGATGATGCTTGCCGTAGTGAAAACTGATCGTGGTGGCGGAAATGACCGGCTCCAGCGCGTTCTCAGCATAGGGTAACGGGGGTAATGTGTGGATACCGCTTTGGTTGCTCATCGATTCCTCCTTTTGCTTTCCTATGTGATCAGTCCAAAGAAACAACTGATTCTCTAATCCCGATCTGCCTTGCGTTCTGCGGAAAAACTCGACCGGTTTAGTCTCTATGGCTCAGTATACGGCTTTTGCCCGAATCGTCAAAATCTATCGCGACTATCAAAAGTTGACGGGATTCGCTTGGGCGATTATCATAGGAAATTCGGATTCCTCATTATTAGGAGCAGATAGCGATGGATCAAATCGAGTTGCGTGCGGACCTACGCACACACTTTGGCAAGCAGGTGCAGCAGCTCCGGGCACAAGGATGGGTGCCGGCGGTGGTGTATGGCAGCCACTATCCCACCACCCCGATTCAGGTGGAAGCTAAAGCGCTCCAAAAAACCCTCGCCCGCGCAGGCGGGAGTAAGTTGATCAGACTTCAGATCGCCGGCCGGGAGCCCATCTCGGTGCTGACGCGCGAGGTGCAACGCGATTTGCTGCGGCATCATATTATCCACGTCGACTTCCAACAGGTGGTCATGACCGAAAAGATCACCGCAGAGGTACCGCTGCATCTCATCGGCGAGGCACCAGCGGTGAAAGACTTCGGGGGCATTCTGGTGTATGGCATCGACCATGTCGAGGTACATTGTTTCCCGGCCGACCTGCCGGCTGCGATCGAGGTGGATCTAAGTGTGCTGAAGCGCATCCACGATGCCATCACCGTCGGCGATCTGAAGCTGCCGGAGGCGATCACCGTCTTGACAGAGCCCGAAACTATGATCGCGCGCATCGAGGCACCGCGGATTGCCGAGGTGGTAGAAGAGGCGGTCGAAGAAGCACCGACTGAGGAACCCGAGCTCGTCCGACGACGACCGGAGCGTGAGGAAGAAGAGGAATCATAACCCCGCTCAGGATGCGACTTAGATGGGCTCGTTCCGCGTCGGCAGGAGTACCAGGCGCTCTGCTTCTACATCGATCCGCACTATGGCACCCGGCGCAGGATTTTGGCGCAGGATCCAGTCCGCCAGAGGCTCACGAATATAGCGCTCGATAATGCGCCGCAACGGCCGGGCGCCCCATTCAGGTTGATCGTTCTGCCGCAACAACCACGAGCGCGCCATCTCGGTGACTTCCAGCGTGATGGCGCGCTCCGCCGCTAAGGCGATCTCCTTATGGATCTGCAAATCCAAAATCGCACGCAAAGTTGTCTCGTCCAGGCGGTTGAAAAACACAATCTCGCTGAAGCGATTGAGAAATTCCGGTCGGAAGTGGCGTTTCAATTCCTCCTGCGCGGCTTCGCGTGCGACCGTGACAGGCAGCTGAGGATCCGATAAGTACTGGCTGCCGATATTGCTGGTGAGGATGATCACCGTCTCGGAAAAGTTGACAGTGCGTCCCTTGCCATCCGTCAGCCTTCCTTCTTCCATGACCTGCAACAGCACGTCCAAGACGCGCGGATGCGCCTTCTCTGCCTCGTCGAACAACACTACCGCGTAAGGCGTCCTTGCTACCCTTTCGGTAAGCTGGCCACCTTCTTCGTAGCCCACGTAGCCGGGCGGCGCACCGATCAGTCGACTCACCGCATTCTCGTCCTGGAACTCGGTCATGTCGAGCACGACCATAGCCTCCTCACTGCCGAACAGGAACTCTGCCAGCGCCTTGGCCAACTCCGTTTTGCCCACCCCGGTAGGACCCAGGAAGAAGAAAGAGCCGACCGGGCGGCGTGGATCTTTGAGGCCGGCCCGTGCCATCTTGACGGCGCGACTTACTGCCAACACCGCCTCATCCTGTCCGATGACACGTTCTCGTAAATGCTCTACCATGTTGGCATAGCGGGCACGCTCATCAGCGCCAAGCCGCCGGACCGGTATGCCAGTCAGCTGACTGACCATGAGCATGACATCTTCAGCATCCACTGTCTCGTCTCGGGCCGATTCAGGCTGCCAGCTCACACCGGAGTGCAGGCCCATATGAACCATTGCACACGTGCGGTGCAACAGATACACGGCGCTGGCCGGCAGTGGAGTATCGCTCAAATAGCGCCCGGCCAGCTTGGCAGCTTCCCGCAAGCTCTCCTCGGCGAGACACACCCCATAATCCGCAGCAATACGTGGCCGGATGACATCTAGGATGGCGACCGTTTCTTC
Source organism: Ardenticatenia bacterium (assembly GCA_003130875.1). Lineage (GTDB taxonomy): Bacteria > Chloroflexota > Anaerolineae > 4572-78 > NAK82 > NAK82. Next base: position 91,501 of record QEXY01000005.1, on the reverse strand, counting down.
CGGTGTGGCAGGCTCGACGCGCAATACATGCGCACGCTCGCTGAGCACGGTGTTGGGCTGGAGACGCTCTGTGGATTCGGCCTCTGTAGCGCTGCCGATGACGGCGATTTCGTCATCGAGAAACGCTTTCTGCAGCTCCCTGCCTGCCGTCTCTGGAAACTCGCTGTGCAATCCACCGAAGAAGCGCGCGATGTGCGGCACGAACAGGATACCCCCTTTGGCACGACGCAACCCGCTCTGCACAGCAGTTAGGGCGTTGTCGAGCAACGCCTGTTCATTGATCACTACCACGCTTTTCAGCCCAGGCGGGCCTTTGCCTTCCGCTATGAGGAGTGCCAGGCTGTAAACAAGCGAACGCTTTCCCACCCCCGCCGCGCCGACCAGTATCACATTGCGATGGGTTTTCAGAGTGAGCAGACCGATCAGGTCACGCAACAGACGTTCCCGGAAGTATACCGGGGTAATCTCTCCTTGCTTCGCCAACGCGACGTAGTCGGTCGTGGTCGTATCGCGTGCAGCGCTGAGAACGGCGAGCATATCCTGAGCGGCACGGGGTGTGATCCCATAGTTGTCGAGCAGGCGGGCTGCTGCGACGCGTCGGTCGGTCATGCCTACCAGGACATGCTCGGTTCCGATGTACACTTCCTCACGGGCACGCGCCAGGGTGAGCGCTTCGTCTAGTACGACCAGCAGCTCATCCGATAGAGGCACACGCCGGTTACCATATGCGACCCAATCAAATTCCACATCCGGCGCGGTACGTCCGCGGGCAAGTGCAGAAACCTCCTCCACGAAACGTTCCCAACGATGGCCACGCACCACAATCAACTGCTGTAACATCCGATGAGCGTTTGCCTGAGGGCTTTCGACAAAGGTGAGGAGCAAGATTTCCGGGGTCAAGACCTTATGACCGAGCGCGTCCAATCGTACCGCAGCTGCGTTGAGGGTGAGCTCCAGTTCTTTGCTCACCAGCTTGGGGTTAAGTGTACCACGCGCGTGCGTCCCATCCGCCATCTGGCGAGACCTCCCATCGTACAATGAAATCTCTCCGGTATCAGCCTCTTCGGTCGACAATTATGCACTCAGGAAGAGAGGCATTGTGTCGTGATGCCCGAGAATGCGCGGCAAAAGGTCGTGTAGATCCGGCACCACCGGCAGCTCGCCCAAACGATCTAGCGGCACCCAGGATGACGCGCCTGCCTCCCCCGAGGTTATCTCACCCACCGACGCATACCCGACAAAGATGAACACCAACGCCCCTGGCTCATCATCACTTGTGCGTTCCCCATCATCCCGAGTGAGCTGCGAGTGCGCGACACTGAGGATGGCTCGCAATTGTAGTGTCTCAACGCGCAAACCGGTTTCTTCCTTTACCTCCCGGAGCGCTGCGGAAAGAACATCCTCACCCCGTTCCATATGCCCGCCAACACCGTTGAACAAGCCAGGGAACAGACGCGCATCGGCGGGACGTCGAATGAGGAGCACCTCATCCCCCCTGATCAAGAAAACCAAGGTACGTGGATATACCGTGTAACGAGCGCTCATTGTGGTTCTGCAACCAAGTCGTATATACTATCGAGCTGCGGGTTGGGCATTATTGTAGCATGGCGACTTTTGAAGCGACAGAATTGGACATCCTCAATCCAGAGCAACAGGCGCTCCTCTGGAGTCCCCGCGTCAAAATGTTTGTGCAGGGACCACCTGGCAGCGGCAAGACCACATTGGCGGTCGAGCGGTTGCGCTATCTACTGCGTCAAGGCATGCCGACGACAGCTATTTTGGTATTGTTGCCACAAAGGCTGCTTGCTACACCCTATTACCAGGCTCTGCGGGATCCGACGCTTGGTCCAGCCGGCGCGGTGGACATCTTGACGTTCGATGGACTGGCGCGCCGTGTCATTCGCCTGTTCTGGCCATTGATCGGTGAGCGTGCTGGCTTCGCCCATCCCACACGTCCTCCTGTCTTTCTCACTGTGGAGACGGCGCAATATTTCATGGACCACATTGTCGCCCCTTTGATAGAGCGAGAACGCTACTTCGAGGGCATCACCATCGAGCGCAGCCGCCTTCTCAGCCAATTACTCGACAACTTGAACAAAGCGGCGTTGACCGGCATCCCCTTGTCCGAGGTGGCGGAACGACTGAAGAGTGCATGGACAGGAGAGGCAGCGCACCGACGCGTGTTCGACCAGGTCGGCGAATGTGTGCAGCGATTCCGGAGCTATTGTCTGGCGCATAATTTACTCGACTTCTCGTTACAGATCCATACGTTTGTGCAGCATCTGTATCCGCAGCCGGCGGTGCAAGCGTATCTCTTCGAGCGTTATCGTCATCTGATCGTGGACAATCTGGAGGAGGAAACTCCTATCATGCACGATCTGTTGAGCGAATGGGTACGCCACTGCGAATCCGCCTTTATCGTGTACGATGAATCGGGAGGTCATCGCATCTTCTTGGGTGCAGATCCGCATAGTGCCGTGCGCCTGTCTGACACATGCGCATATCGTTGGGAGTTTTCGCGTCCATTGGTCGCATCGCCAGATGTGCTCCACCTGGCCTACCAAATTGGATTGAGTCTAAACCGTGACAGCGCTCATATATTGCACTGGCTGGACGAGACAGCCGCTCCCGACTTCCGGCGCATCCTGCACGCCCCGGGCGATCAGGAGTGTCGTTTCCACCCCCAGATGCTGGACTGGGTGGCAGAACAAATTGAGTGTCTGATCCGGAGAGAGGGTGTGTCGCCCGGTGAAATCGTTGTGCTGGCGCCCTTTGTAGATGATGCACTCCGCTTTTCGCTCCTGGAGCGGCTGGTCGCACGAGCAATCCCGGCTCGTTCCCATCGTCCCTCGCGTGCCCTGTGGGATGAGCCGGCAGCGCGCTGCATGCTGACGCTGACCCAGCTGGCGCACCCACACTGGCAGATGCAGCCACCTAAATTTGATGTGATACTCGCGCTGATGCAAGCGGTCGCCGGGCTGGACCTGGTGCGCGCCTGGCTGTTGACCGAAGTGGTCTATCGGCCCCATCAGACGCCGTGGTTGAGCTCCTTTCGGAACGTCCAAGGTGATACGCGCGAACGCATCACCCCTTCGGTTGGCGAACGCTATGAAGTGTTGCGCGAATGGCTGTTGAACTATCAGCACACCTGTCCTGCAGGCGAGGAAATGGTGGATCACTTTTTGGGCCGCCTGTTCGGCGAAGTCCTCTCCCATCACGGATATGGTTTCCATCACTATGTTGCCATCCCTCCTGCCGCACCCGGTACTTCGCACGCACTGGACAACGCGCGCGTCGCTGCGCAGTTGATCGAATCGGCACGCAAATTCCGCCAAGCACTTGAGATGGTGCCCGGCCTGTCCGACGCACTCCCCCCGGGTGTACGCTTTATCCAGATGGTTCAACGTCGATTGTTGGCGGCCACCTATCTGCCAGATGAGCGAGACACATCAAAGAAAGCCGTGCTGCTGGCACCTGCTTATAGTTTTTTGATGACTAATCGGTTTGTGGACTACCAGTTCTGGCTGGATGTCAGCAGCATGGGCTGGTGGGAGCGCATCTATCAACCCCTTACCCATCCCTACGTGTTGCGGCGCGAGTGGGAAGTGGGCCGGCCATGGAACGACGAAGACGAGTTCAACACGCGTCAGGAAGCATTATATCGCCTGGTAGTCGGGTTGGCCTATCGCTGCCGTCGCGGTATCTATATAGGCATTAGTGATCTCAACGAACAGGGCTATGAGCAGCGTGGCCCTCTCCTGCGTGCGATCCAGTCCGCATTGCGGAGGGTGCGTTAGATGACCTTTATCCCGCGCCTGCGTCAACTGGAGGTTGTGGAAGACTACCTGGCCAACGGCGGTAAGATGGCCATCAGCGCTGTGCCGGGCAGTGGCAAGACACATACCCTGTCCTATCTGGCTGCCCAGCTGGTGGTCAACAAAATCACCGAGGACCAGGAAGTGCTGATTGTCACCCTGGTTAACGCGGCGGTGGACAATTTCCGCTTGCGCATTGCCAGCTTCATCAAGGAGATGAACCTGCTGCCGGGTATGGGATACCGCGTGCGCACATTGCATGGCCTGGCGCATGATATCGTGCGCCAACGCCCTGGATTGGCCGGATTGTCGGAGGATTTCGTCATCGTAGACGAAGGCGAAGCAGCGCGCATTCTGGAGGACACTGTGCAGGATTGGTGCTATGCCAATCCTGACTTCTCCGAGTATTATCTGACGCGCGAAGATATGAGCGCGAAAAGCCGAAGATGGGTCTTAAGGGAAAAATGGCCAGAGCTCATGCGTGATATCGCACGTGCATTTATTAAGCGCGCCAAGGATTGGCGGGTAACCGTCGAGCAACTGCAAGGATACTTGGCCGCTGCGTCTGTTGATCTCCCGCTTGCCCGCATGGGTGCGGAGGTCTACGCTGATTACCAGCATCGCCTGGCCGCGCGCGGTGGGGTGGATTTCGATGATCTGATCCGCCTGGCCCACCATATCCTCACGATAGATCCCGACTTTCTGGCGCGCTTGCGTCGCCAATGGCCCTACATACTCGAAGATGAAGCCCAGGACAGCAGTCGTTCCCAAGAGGATATACTGCGCTTGTTGGCTGACCATCCCGAAGGTGGATGGGTGCGCGTCGGTGATCCCAATCAGTCAATCTATTACACCTTCACCAATGCCAGTCCTCAGTACTTGCGCAACTTTATGCGCGAGCCGGGCGTGCGTTGTTGGGAACTGCCCCATTCCGGTCGTTCTCAACCGTCGATCATCCGTCTGGCCAATGCGCTGATCGAATGGACTCAGCGGGCGCATCCAGTGGCTGCATTGCGCGACGCGTTGACTCCTCCTCTCATCGAGCCATCGCCGCCAGGTGACCCGCAGCCCAATCCACCTGATGCGCCGGCACAGGTATACCTGGTTAGCTATGCCTACACGCCGGAACAAGAGCTGCAGGCGGTCGTCAAATCGGTGCGCCACTGGATGGCGCAAGCCGAGGCACATCCAGGTGCAACCGTAGCCGTGCTGGTGCCCAGCAATCGGCGCGGAGCGCAAATGGCCGATGCGTTGCGCCAAGCGGGTATCAAAACTGTTGAGCTGCTGGACAACCCGCCGGCCACGCGTTCCGCTGCCGAGATCCTGGGCCATGTGCTGCGCCATCTCAGCAAACCGACCGAGGGCCTTCACCTGAAAAAGGTGTTTGAGGACTGGCAAAGCACCCGTGCTGACACGTTCATCCCCCTGGAACATGGGCGTGCTATCAGCGCCTGGCTGGAGCGCCTGCGCTACATTGAGGGATACCTCTGGCCCATAGACGGGAATACCGGCGAGGGAAGCCTGCCATCGGAAGTGCAAAGCGATGCTCGCACGGCTAGCTTGCTGGCAGGATTCCGCGAACGAGTGCGGCGCTGGCAGGCAGCGGCCATATTGCCAGTTGACCAGCTGATGCTGATGGTGGCCAATGACCTCTTCACCGAACCGGCCGATCTGGCACTAGCGCATAAGCTGGCGGTCGAGCTGCGCACCCTCCAAATGCTGAACTTTGATTGGCGGTTGGAGGAGCTGGCAAGGGAACTGGAAGCAATCGCGCGCAATGAGCGCCGTTTTATGGGCTTCAGCGAAACCGCTTATGAGCCGCGCCCTGGCGAGGTGACAGTCGCCACGATGCACCGTGCCAAAGGCCTGGAGTGGGATCGCGTCTACCTGACCTCGGTGAATCACTACGATTTTCCCTCGGCCCAGCCGGAAGACACCTACATAGCCGAACCCTGGTACATACGTGACCGCCTCAATCTACAAGCTGAGGCATTGGAACAACTGCGTGTGCTGTGTGAAGGGAGACCTTCAGCATATATGGAGGGCGCTGCCACCCAACAAGCACGCCTGGATTACGCCGCTGAGCGGTTGCGCCTGTTCTATGTCGGCATCACCCGTGCACGTAGGGAGCTGATCATCACCTGGAACACAGGCTCCGATGACCAGCGGCCCAAGGGACAAGCATTACCCTTTGCTGCTCTGATGCGCTGGTGGGAGAATCAAGACAAGTAGAACAGCAAAAGGAACTGCGCACAAAAGCCCCGACGTTATCCAGATTCCCAATTTGGCCTCGCGCAGAGGCTCTGGTACAGTATCTCCATCCAACGGCTTTATGCTCTAATTCAATGGGTCAGGTAATCTCCTATGGACATCGGAACAGTTCGTCAAGTTGATATCGAAAACGAAATGCGCGTGGCGTATTTGGACTATGCTATGAGCGTCATCGTTGCCCGTGCCCTGCCCGATGCGCGCGATGGGCTCAAGCCGGTGCATCGGCGCGTCCTCTATGCCATGCACGACATGGGACTGCGCCCCACGGCTCCCTATAGGAAAAGCGCCCGCATTGTTGGTGAAGTGCTTGGCAAGTACCATCCCCATGGCGATGCAGCTGTTTATGAAACCATGGTGCGCATGGCCCAGGACTTTTCCATGCGCTACCCACTGGTGGACGGGCAGGGCAACTTTGGTTCGATCGACGGCGACAGTCCTGCTGCCATGCGCTACACCGAGGCCAGATTGACACGCATCGCCGAGGAGATGCTGGTAGACATCGATAAGGACACCGTGGACTGGGTGGACAATTTCGATGCCTCGTTGCAGGAGCCACAGGTGCTCCCAGCACGTCTGCCCAACTTGTTGGTGAACGGCAGCTCCGGCATCGCCGTTGGTATGGCGACCAACATTCCGCCCCACAATTTGGGGGAGATCTGCGACGCAATCGCCTACCTGGTAGAACACTACCAGGAGTATGACGATATCGCTGTCGCCGACCTGATGCATTTCGTGAAAGGGCCTGACTTTCCCACAGGTGGGTTGATCCTCGGACGGGAAGGAATCGAACAAGCATACGGCACAGGCAAGGGTCGCATCGTGATGCGTGCCGTGGCGCGCATCGAGGAGATGAAAGGTAGCCGCCACCGCATCGTTATCACCGAGATCCCCTATCAGGTGAACAAAGCGCAACTGGTGGAGCGCATCGCCGAGCTGGTGCGCGAGGACAAGATCAAAGACATCGCCGACCTGCGTGATGAGAGTGACCGCCACGGCCTCTCTATCGTGATCGAACTCAAACGCGGGGCACACCCCAACGCCGTGCTCAATCAGCTCTACAAGTATACACCGCTCCAGAGCACTTTCGGCGTCAACATGCTGGCTTTGGTGGACGGTGAGCCGCGCGTTCTGTCGCTCAAGCGCGCCTTACAGGTGTATATTGAACATCGACGACAGGTGGTCACGCGCCGCTCCCAGTTCGAGCTGAATCGCGCGCGTCAGCGGGCACATGTCCTAGAAGGGCTCTTAGTCGCGTTGGACAACCTAGATCGAGTCATCGCGATCATTCGCGAGTCCCCTGACGCCAACGCAGCGCGTGACCGGCTGATGGGACAGTTTGCGCTCAGTGAGACGCAGGCCCAGGCGATTTTGGATATGCAGCTGAGGCGGTTGGCGGCGTTGGAACGTCAGAAAATCGAAGAGGAGTATGCTCTCACGCAACAGATAATCGCCCACCTCCAGGAGCTGTTAGGCGACCCAGCCAAGATATTGGGTGTGATCCGACAGGAAGTGCTAGAGCTCAAAGAGAAATACGCCGACGAGCGACGCACCCAGATCATCGCGGACGCGGCAGAAGAGCTCGGCGAAGAAGATCTGGTGGCGCATGAGGAGGTGCTTATCTCGATCACCCGGCGTGGCTATGTGAAACGCGTGCCGGTGAACACCTACCGTGCGCAATCGCGCGGAGGTCGTGGCGTCACCGGAATGGTCACCCGGGATGAGGATGCGGTGCAGATCCTGTTCACTGCCAGCACGCTGGACACCCTCCTGTATTTCACCGACCGCGGCAAGGTCTATGCCGAGAAGGCATACCGTGTGCCCGATTCAACTCGCACCGGCAAGGGCATCCCGTTGGTCAACCTGATCAATATTGCGCCGGATGAGCACGTGACGGCGGCTGTAGCGTTGCCCAGGCTCGATGTATCGGGCCATCTCACAATGGTTACTCGACGGGGGCGGATCAAACGCACGCCCCTGACAGAGTTCGCTTTGGTACGCTCCACAGGTCTGATTGCTATCAACTTGGAAGAAGGGGATGCGCTAATCTGGGCGAGATGGACGCGCGAGACGGATGAGATCATCCTGATCAGCCAGCATGGCATGGCGTCGCGCATCGCGGTCTCCGACGTGCGTGCAATGGGCCGCCAGGCGGCTGGTCTTCTTGGGATGCGCTTAAGCACAAATGATGTTGTCACCACTGCTGACATCGTGCATGGCGATTATGATGCGCTGATCGTAACCGCGCACGGCTACGCCAAGCGCACCCCCTTGGTCGAATTCCCTACTCGGCAGCGTCCTAGCGTCGGCGTGCGCGCTCTGAGCCGCGACGCGCTGACCAAGACAGGGCCAATTGTTGGCCTGTGCGTTGTGGATGAGCAGGATGAGATCGCGCTGATCTCGGTAGAGGGCATGGTGTTACGCGTGCCAGTTGCGCAGATCGCACGACAAGGACGCAATGCACGGGGCACACTCGTCATGCGCTTACGCGAAGGGGACACCGTTGCTGCAGTAGCGTTGCTGAGATCTCAGAACGGAACGGGCACTCTGTAGCGCTTCGCGCACGTCGCTTGGATGCGAAGCGCCTTCCTACACCGGCGGGAAGGGCACGCAACGTCTATTGTTGCTGGGAAGAGGAAAGTGTCCGGCGCGCAGCAGTTGAGCAACGCGACTCCGAAATGCCGCGATTTCAGGCACGCTAATCAAGCGCGTCAGCTGGGTCACCAGAGCGCTTTCCGAGTCACGCAATACCTTGAGCAGCTGACGCAGATCCTCCTGAACGTCAGGGGGTAACGGTTGGTCGGCGAAGTCCCACAGCACCGTGCGCAGTTTGGGTTGGATATGGAAGGTCAGTCCGTGATCTACCACCCAAATGCGCCCAGTGCGGTCGCGGAGGATGTGCCCAGCTTTGCGGTCGGCATTGTTGGTGATGACATCGAAGGCAACAATCCGCATAAATACCTCGGGCGGTCGCTCACGCATCGTGAAATAGTGCTCCTCGAAGTCGTGTTCGATGAAGAGCTGCACGGCACCTGGACCATAGACGCCCTCGCGCAACACTGTTGGCGGGACAAGATGCCAGCCCAGCGCCGCGCTGACCAGGAAGGCAGCGACCTCGCGCTGCGCCAGGCTGCCATGGGGGAAATCCCAAAGTGGACGCTCACCCTGAATCGGCTTGTAAACGGCGAGCAGTTCGGTCTTCTGGTACTGGACTGTCACCAGAAAGGTGTAATTGGAGCTCCAGGGTATCAGGCCATACACCTCGTGCATCGTGCCATATTGCAGGAGCTCCAACGCCTGGTGCACGCTCAATACCTGCGGCGCACCTGCTTGCTTGTCTCCCGACTGGGAGTGCGCCTCCAATCCCTGCTCAGTGGATGCGTTCGCGACCATTGCTCCTGGGACAGAAGTGACCATCCGGGTCAATCGGCTGACCGCACATCGAACAGGTGGGACGTCCACGGCTGATGACCTCTTTGATCTGACGGCTGAGCGCTTTCATCTGCGCGCGCGAGGCCCAGATACGCGCTACCTGTGCATCCCTGTCCGTTTCTTCCTCCACCATTAACTCCTGCAACACGAGCACCAGGGCATCTTCGGATCGATCGTATCCCATCCCCATCTGTCCAACCACAAATGATATCTCGAAGGGCTCATGCAACATCAGGTCGGAGCTGAGAGGCTCTTCCAGCTCGGATATCTCGTGCGGGAAACGCTGGGCAAGCTCCTCGAGCATGCGGTCGATGCTCAGTGCCAGCACGGCTGCTTGTTGTTTCTCGATCTTGAAAGTGAAGGTGGAATTGCCTTCGCTGGCTTGCAATAGAAAAACGCGTTCCCCTGGCCGACCAAGTGCATCCACGGTGATGCGCGAGGAATGGATGTCTGTCACCCTATTCGCCATCTCGAACTCCTTATCACAACCCCTCCCTGACTCTGCTTGCTCTTTGGCTCGATCGATACTTTCATCATAGCATAACTTAAGTTGCCACCTTTGACTCAATCCGAGCCGCGCGCGTAGGGGCGACCCGCCGGTCGCCCGTACAAGCGGCATTGTCACCGCTCCCTCACGGTCGCGGCTCGGATATGCTGGTTACCATTTCGAGTCAATCGATCCACGCGGTAATCCTCCATAAGCTGGAGCTAAGAGCCATGCTTCTTATGCCGGTCTATAGTTCTCAGCTTCCTTTGGTAGCGACTCGGGTTAACATAGGACGTGGTGTGGATGCTAGGGGTTGCTACGGCGTAACCACCACTTCTCTGCCTCAACTGCCCAAAAGACCACCGTGCTCAGAACAAGACTGATAAGTAGGTCCTCAACAGGCAGAGCAACGGTCTTGAAAATGTCTTGCAAAAATGGAACGTACACCACGGCCAGCTGCAGAACAAAGGTTAACAACACAGCACCGAGCATCGCTTTGTTCGATAACAAACCGATCTTAAACAGCGAATCGTGTCCAGAGCGGATTGCTAGTGCGTGACCCATCTGAGATAGAGTTAGTGTCGTGAAAACCATTGTCTGCCACGTAGCATGTCCTGTGCACCATGCCCAATAGCCCATCGCCAAGGAAACAAATCCCATCAACAGCCCAACCCAGATAACATGACGCCCCAAGCCTTGAGCGAAGATGCTCATTTGGGGATGATATGGCGGACGACGCATCACATTTCGCTCGGGCATCTCCACCGTCATGGCCAGTCCGGGTAAGCCGTCCGTTACCAGGTTGACCCACAATATCTGAAGAGGCAACAGAGGAAGGGGCATGCCCAGGAAGGGAGCCAGTAACATCACCCATATCTCGCCTGTGTTAGAGGTCATCGTGTACTTAATGAATTTACGAATGTTGTCGAAGATGGTGCGGCCCTCTTCTACAGCAGCCACGATAGTGGCGAAATTGTCGTCCAAGAGCACCATATCGGCAGCTTCCTTCGAGACATCGGTGCCGGTGATGCCCATGGCGACCCCGATATCTGCCTTCTTGAGCGCGGGAGCATCGTTGATCCCATCCCCCGTCATCGCCACGATGTGGTTTCTGCTCTGCAATGCCTCGACAATCTTGAGCTTGTGTTCCGGCGAGACACGCGCGTAGACCGGTACTTCTTCGACAATGCTCTCCAGCTCCTCGGGGGAGACACGGTCAAGTTCCTGACCGGTCAACACCCGGCCGTCGGAGGCAATATCCAGCGCGCGGGCGATATGTTGCGCAGTCAGAGGATGGTCACCGGTGATCATCACCGGTCGAATGCCGGCCGTTTTGCACAAGCGGACGGCATCTTTGACCTCAGGGCGTGGTGGGTCGATCATCCCCACCAGTCCCACGAAAATCAGATCACGTTCCAACACATCCACCGCACCGTCTTTCGGCGGGGAATGGAGGGGACGAAACGCAACTCCCAGAACCCGCATCCCATCTTGAGCCAACCGGTCGTTCGCTGCTATGATACGCTGTCGCCACTCTGCATTCAGTGGTTGCGCTTTCCCCTCGACCCACACCCATTCTGATACTTCTAGCAAACTGTCCACAGCACCTTTGCTGAAAACGGTCCACGAAGTGTCCTCTAAACCATAGCGTTGCAGGTCGAGTGTGGCAGGATCGTTTTGCGCTTCGTCCATATTACTTGGCAGGGGATTTCTGACCGCCACACTCATGCGCTTGCGTTCCGAAGTGAAGGGAGCCTCGGCGACGCGTGGCATCACGCGCTCCAGCTGAGGTTTTAGCAAACCAAATTGAGCTGCTGCGATCAACAACGCCCCCTCAGTAGGATCACCCAAGGCACGCAACCTTTTGCCCTCGTCCTCCACGCTTTCCAAAATGGCGTCGTTGCAGAGCGCGGCACCGGTTAATACCAGACGTAGGGTAGCGTCCGGTTCTGAATGAGGCGTGTAGGTAATATCTGTCCATACGGTGCCTTTGCGCTCTAGCATTTCTGTCAAGTTTACCGTGTGTCCGGCAACGTCCAACACGGTAACCGTCATACGATTTTCGGTCAGGGTGCCGGTTTTATCCGAGCAGATCACGGTGACTGAGCCGAGCGTCTCCACGGCGGGCAGCTTGCGGATGAGGGCATGGCGCTTCAGCATCCGCTGTGCCCCTAGCGCCAGCGCGATGGTCACCACCGCCGGCAATCCCTCCGGCACCGCTGCCACTGCCATGCTGATGGCTGTGAGGAACATCAGCCGCAGTTCCTCTCCACGTAAGACGCCTAAGAAGAAAACCAGTGCCACAATTCCCAGTGCAGCGATGGCGAGGCCACGTCCGAGCTGGTCCAGCCGTCGTTGCAGGGGCGTTTGTTCCTGCTTCACCGCTTGGATCATGTCGGCGATGCGCCCCAGCTCGGTACGCATGCCCGTTTCGGTAGCTACCACTGTACCCCGACCATAGGTAACCACGGTGCCCATGTACACCATATTGCGTCGATCACCCAGGGCCAGCTGCGCATCCGGAAGCACTTCGGTCGTTTTTTCCACCGGGGACGACTCACCTGTCAGAGCCGCTTCCTGGACTTGCAGGTTGACACTCTCGATCAACCGCCCATCAACCGGCACCAGAGCTCCCGCCTCAAGGAACACGATATCTCCCGGCACCAAGTCGCGGGCGGATATCTCCTGCACGTGCCCATCGCGACGTACCCGCACGCGCGGCACTGCCATCTTCTTCAAAGCCAAGATCGCTTTTTCAGCGCGATATTCCTGGATGAACCCCAGGGCAGCGTTCAGCACAATGATCGCCCCAATGGCCACCGCATCCTTGTAGTCGCCCAGTGCAGCAGAAACGACCGCCGAGACGATCAGGATGAGCACCATCAAAGCCGTCATTTGTTCCCACAGGATTAGCCAAGGACTTTTCAGTCCACGCTCGATAAGTTCGTTTGGACCATATTCCTGCAAACGCTGCTCAGCTTCTGCCTGAGTCAACCCATTATCAGAATCGGTTTGGAAATGGGCCAACACGTCGGACACACGCAAGTGATACCAGTCGCTCATAATATTTCTTTCCCTTTCGCTCTCGTTCAACAAGCAGTTCTTCTACTTTTCAGCTCGAAAGAGATTGTATCAAATCCATTGAGATGGTCAAAGCCAGTACGAACTTTCACCTTAGGAGTCTAGCACGTTACCCCACAACCGCCCATATCCACTGTATAGATATACCTGTCTCGTTCTTGTGATTACGACTGCAGCAATGTAGAATGAAAAACGAAGAATGAGGATGTGAGGTCTAACGAACGGAGTGTGGACAGAAGTGAAGGAATGCGATGAGCAGCACCGTTGTAGATTCACACCCATCGCTCATTACCATGTTGGTAGCGATTGTCGATCAGCCCAAGCGAGCGTTACGAGCAGCACTCGAATGGCACGGCGCAGCGGTTTGGCTGATACCTCTGTTGCTTATGCTGCTTTCCTCTGTTCCGTTGGCCATTGTACAAGTGCCATACAACAAAGAGCTGGCACAGCAACAGCTGCAGAGACAACTCCAGCAGCTGCCGGACGAACAGCGCAAAGAGGTAGCTGCTCAAATGGAAACTCTTACTTCGACACCTGTCCTGATAGCAGGCGCGTTGCTCGGGAGTTCCTTCGGTTTGCTGGTTGGTTTGGCGGGCCAGACACTATGGTTATATCTAGCGGCGCTCATTGTGGGTGGAGACGTCGGTTTTGGGCGGATGTGGCGGCTTAGTGTGTGGAGTCGCTTGCCTTATGTCGTCAATTGGTTAGCGCAGGCCGTGTTCACAATGGCAGCCGGGCGAGTTGTGCGCTACCCTGGTCTCTCCATACTGGTGGCGACAGGCACCCTAGTACAAGACACCCGTAATCCCCTCTTCGCTCCGTTAGGCAACCTCGATCTGTTTTGGTTATGGCATATTGCATTAATAGCGTTTGGCCTTTCCGCTGCGCAGCTGCGTCGCGGGATAGTTGTTTTGTTGACACTGAGCTATGTTGTCCTTGGGTTGGCAGTGCAAACTGTGCCAGCGATGCTCTTTAGCGGCGGATAATCCGACAGCCGGTGTATAGAAATCTAGAACCAGCACAATCGCAGTCCGAAAGATCTCGTGCTACCCCCGACATGCGAGATACTTTGTGCATTGGTATCGGGAATGGCGAAGAAGAAACATGGCACGTTTCATTAGAATAAGCGCTATTCTGCTTCTGATTGTTGGCATCAGTGTGGGAAGCTGGACGTTGCTCAATCCGGCACCCTATGACATCGCGCGCGATCCAGAAGTGGAAGAGGTGATCACAATTGGCCGCGGCACGCTCCTTAGCACGATCAATGCCTCCGGTCGCATTGAACCTCGGAATGAGGTTCGTGTGGAGTTTGGCATCAGCGGTGTGGTCGCAGAGGTGTTCGTTGAACGTGGGCAGCACGTCACAAAGGGAACGCTGATGGCGCGGTTGCGCACCGATGATCTGGAGCTGGCAATCCGACGCGCCGAAGTTGAGCTGGCACGTGCCCGATCTCAGCTTGAGCAGCTCTATGAACCACCTGATGAGGCCGATGTCGCAGCAGCACGCGCAGAGGTGGCAAAGGCCAAAGCGCAGCTGGAAGAGCTGCGAGCGCCCCCAAATCCAAAAGAACTTGATTCGGCACAAGCGGCAGTGACCAGCGCCCGTGCCAACTTGCGACGCGTGCTTAAAGGGCTGGACGAAAATGAGATCACAGTGCGAGCTGCTCAACTGCGGCGCGCTGAGATCGCTCTCAAACAAGCTCAGTGGGCCTACGATCAGATCTCCTACCGCGGTGATGTGGGAGCCTCGCCGCAAGCAGCTCAGCTGGAGCAAGCCACCATTGACTACGAGGCAGCGAAGGCCAACTATCTGTTAGCGACTAAGGGAGCTGACGAAGCGGACATAGCGGCGGCGGAAGCTCAGGTGGCCCAGGCGGAAGCTGCCCTAGACAGGCTGGTGCGCGGGCCTTCAGAAGCCGAGCAAAAAGCTGCTGAAGCTCAGCTGGCGCAAGCCGAAGCAGCGCTAAGCCGTTTGCTAAGGGAACCATCCCCCATCGAGATTGCCATTGCTCAAGCAGCTGTGGATGCCGCGCAGATCGCCGTGGAACAGGCGCGGGTTAATCTGGCAAGCGCCTTACTGGTGGCACCGATAGATGGCATTGTGACCGAAAGTAACCTCAAAGTGGGTGAAAACTCTACGCCCGGCCGCGCACAGGGAGTTGTGGTCAGCGATCTCTCCGCTTACCAGCTCACCGTGGAAGTGGACGAAGTGGATGTCGGGCGCGTCCGCCTCGGTCAGAAGGTCTCCATCTCGGTTGATGCCTTCCCTGATACCCGATTAGAGGGATACGTCGCCGAGATTGCCCCGCGCGCGACATCCGCCGGTTCCGGTGGTGTGGTTTCCTATCAGGTGACCATTGCCCTGAAAGATCCTGGTACCGTGTTGTTACTAGGGCTGAGTGCTGATGCCACCATCGAAGTCGAGCGGCTGGAAGACGTGCTCCTCGTCCCCAACCGCGCCGTCAGCGTGGACCGCAGTCGCGGAGAGACGCATTACTTTGTCGAGAAAGTGACGTCGGACGGTCTATCCACTCCGGTAGAGATCCAATTGGGACTGCGCAGTGAGACCTACAGTCAGGTGGTGCAGGGTCTAGCAGAAGGCGATCGTGTGGTCGTGCGCAAGATCTCACGTCGTGAACAGCTGCAACGTCTTTTCCGCTCAGGTGATTGACAGGCAATGGAAGAGCAACCGGCTCAGGCATTGATTGACGCGCGCGACTTGGTCAAGATCTACCAGATGGGATCGGTGCAGGTATGTGCATTATGTGGCGTTTCGTTACAAGTGCAGCGCGGAGAGATGCTGGCAATTATGGGAGCATCCGGCTCTGGGAAGTCGACTTTACTGAACATCCTGGGTTGTCTGGACACACCCACCCGCGGACGATACTATCTGGACGGCATCTCGGTCGCAGAGATGAACGATGATCAGCTAGCCTACGTCCGAGGGCGCAAAATCGGTTTTGTTTTCCAGAATTTCAACTTGTTGCCACGCGCTACAGCACTAGAGAACGTGGAACTGCCCCTCATCTATAGCGGCGTGGCACCGCACAAACGGCGGGAACTGGCTTTGGCGGCGCTGGAGGCGGTGGGGCTGGCTGACCGCATGCGCCACCGCCCCAATGAACTCTCTGGTGGTCAACAGCAGCGTGTCGCCATTGCACGTGCCATCGTCAATCAGCCGGCCATCATCCTGGCCGACGAGCCAACCGGCAACCTGGATTCGCGTTCGGGTGAGGAGATTATGGCCATCTTCCAGCGATTAAACGCCGAGCGCGGCATCACCATTATCTTGGTCACCCACGAACACGACATTGCGCGCCACGCGCAGCGCATCGTGCGCATCGCCGATGGACGCATTGTCGACGATCGCCCAGTTACATCTCTGGCATATGCCACCGCAGCGACCTGAACACCTATGCCTTTGCTGGAAAGCATCCGCATCGCATTGAACGCCCTGGCGGTCAACAAGCTACGCGCTGCGCTCACGATGTTAGGCATTATCATCGGCGTAGGGGCCGTGATTGCTCTGCTTTCAGTGGGGTATGGCTTTGAGGAATACATCGCCCAACAGTTCAGCGGGTTGGGCTCTAATCTTTTGTTCGTCTTCCCCGGCCAGTTAGAGCCAGGTAGCTCCCCAATACGGCGCACAGGGCAACGGGTACAACCGCTCACCCTCGGAGATGCCGAGGCAATCGCAGATCCATTCCAGGTGTCCGGTGTGGTCGCTGTTGCAGCGGAGTATTCGCGCAATGGAACGATCGTGCGTGGCAGTCGAGAGCTTTCCACTTATATTATCGGCGCACCACCTCAGTACCAATCAGTGCGCAATTTCAACCTGACGCTGGGCGAATTCATTAACCAAGAACACGTCAATGCACGTTCGCGCGTCGCTGTCTTGGGGGCACAGCCGGCCGAGCGCCTGTTCGACGAAGGTGAGTATCCCATCGGCCAGACGGTCAAGCTGAATGATATTCCTTTTCGCGTTATCGGGGTGTTGGAGGAGAAGGGTGGCGGTCCATTCGGCAATCAGGATAACATTGTGATTATCCCGATCAGCACGGCCCAGACACGATTGTTCCGAGCGCCCGTTGTGCGCGGTGAACTGGCTGTTTCGCTTATTTTCATTCAGACGGTCAGCCAGGATGTCATGGATGTAGTAGCGGATCAGGTGACAGAGATCTTACGAGAGCGCCACCGCATCAGCTTTCGCGATGACGACGACTTTTCAATTATCAGCCAGTCCGATTTGATCAAAGTATTCGGCGATTTCACAGCTGTGTTTACCATTGTTCTGGGGGCGATCGCTGGCATCTCGCTGGTTGTAGGGGGCATCGGTATTATGAATATCATGCTGGTCTCGGTCACCGAGCGCACGCGCGAGATCGGTATTCGCAAGGCAGTGGGTGCCCGACGGCGCGACATTTTGTTGCAATTTTTGGTCGAAGCGGTGGTGCTTGCCTTAATCGGTGGGGCACAGGGGGTCGTCTTCGGGTATGCTTGCTCCGTACTGGTGACCCAGCTGGCCGGGATCAACACTATCGTGCGTCTGGAGGCGATCTTACTGGCAACCATCTTCTCGGCGGCGGTCGGTCTGTTTTTCGGGATTTACCCAGCCACCCGTGCTGCAAGCTTGAATCCGATTGATGCGTTGCGCTACGAATGAACCGACGTGTTATAATCTAAAATATGGCAGGCATCGAACAACTTGAAGCGTTGGTGGAACAGCTCATCGAGCGTGCCTTCGGTTCGCTCTTTCCTGTGCCGATCCATTGGAGCGATCTGATCCGTGACATCGCCCAAGCGATGGAGGACAAGTGCCTTACCATAGGCTCACAACTTGTCTTTCCGGACCGCTATCGGGTCGTGTTGCACCCTGCTGATTGGAAAGCGCTTGAGGGCAACCAGGAAGAGCTGTTGAGCGGTTTATACCAGTGTTTGCACCGCATCGCTCGGGAGGCCGGAGGACGTTTTGTCGTCCCGCCATCAATTTTGCTGCAGCTGGAACCCCGCGTGTCACCTGGCCGCGCTGAGGTGCACGCCTTTTGGAGCGACGACGCAGGTGCGTCCGGTTTTGCAATGCGTGCGACAGGGAGATGGCTAGACGAGACGCGGCCGGCTGACCCAACGAGGTAATGCTCTGTGGACATGGAATGGGTGCTGTTGATTCTGCGCGTATTGGCAGTGCTCATCCTGTACGCTTTTCTGCTGCTCGTCGCATATCTGATCTGGCGCGATATCCAGACGGTGACAAGTGATCCGCAGGGGAGACGTAACACAGTAGGTGCGGGTGAAAAACCGATCGCCTGGTTGCGGATGGTGCCCGACGCAGACATGCCGTCGCAATCTGAGACGGTCTTTGTGGTGCTTCCGCCGGCTATGTTGGGCCGCGCAGAGGACAATCAGATCGTGCTCCGCGATGAGTGGGTTTCGGCATACCACGCGCGTATCGATAACCGCGCAGGTCAGTGGTGGTTGACCGACTTGGGCAGCCGCAATGGCACACGTCTGAACGACGCACTGGTCACGGAGACAACCCCCTTGACAAAAGGAGATGTCATCGGCCTCGGCCGATTGAAGCTGCGGTTTGAGACAGGTGATGGGACAGCCCATCTAGATCTTAATACAACCCCAAAATAGGAGGCACTTCTTTATGGAACCGGTCACACTCGCGGTCATCGGTGGTTCGGGTATTTATGAGATAGAGGAGCTGACCGACGTTGAAGAGGTCAAGCTGCACACGCCGTTTGGAGAGCCTTCCGATGCCATCATCGTTGGCACCTTGGGCGGCCGGCGATTGGCCTTCTTGCCCCGCCATGGACGCGGTCACCGCATCAGCCCTGGCGAGCTGAACAGTCGAGCCAACATCTATGCCCTGAAAAAGCTGGGAGCGACCCAGATCATCTCAGTAAGCGCCTGTGGCAGCTTGCGCGAGGACTTTGCTCCCCGCGACGTGGTCATTCCTGACCAGCTGTTTGACCGTACGCGCGGACGCCCGCTCAGCTTCTTCGGCAACGGGTTGGTGGTACATATCAGCTTCGCCGAGCCGTTCTGTAGCCGATTGTCCGCTTTGTTGTACCAAGCGGTGAAAGCAACCGGGGCCAGGGTACACAACGGAGGAGCGTTCATCACCATCGAGGGACCACGTTTCAGCACCAAGGCAGAAAGCCGCGTCTATCGTCAGTGGGGAATGGACATCATCGGAATGACCGCGATACCCGAGGCACAACTGGCACGCGAAGCGGAGATGTGCTATGCCACGATGGCCCACGTCACCGATTATGACGTGTGGCACGAGGCAGAGGAGCCGGTGACTGTCGAAGCCATTATCCAAAACTTGATGGCGAACGCAGCCATCGCGAAACAGGCGATCAAAAACTTGGTGGAGCTGCTTCCATCCGAGTTCGATTGCCCATGTCAGCATGCCCTGCGCGATGCTATCATCACCCGGTCTGAGTGCATCCCAGAGCATCTAAAGAAGAATCTGGACCTTTTAATTGGCAAGTATCTCAAAGCACACCCGTGACGTGTGTTGCTCCAGGCGTTTGTCCGACTTTTCCCACGGAAGCCGGTGACAGATGACCAGCCATCCAGGTGAGTGATGAGCGTTCATCTTGATATACGTTCACAAGGGATATTGCTCACCCGAGAGTGGATGGGATGGTCAGTGCTGGTCAGCGGGCTTCCTTTGATTTTTACTTTTGTAGCATTCGTGCAGCTCTCCCTTGTGGAGGATGCCCAGCTGACACCGGCACGCTTTATGGCGCCGGCACTCTTGGCAGTCTGTGCACTGGCTGCTACTTGGCTGCTGCAACGGCAATTGCCTTATTATGACCGCGTGCTATTGCCTCTGATCACCCTGCTGATCGGCTGGGGTCTGGCGGAGGTGGCTCGTCTGGCGCCACCTGTGTTTCTCCTGCGTCAGACCCTCTGGATGGTGCTGGGCAGTGGTGCGCTGCTAGGGGCCGCTCTCCTTCCGCAAGGATTACGTTGGTTAGAGCGCTTTCGTTACACATGGCTCCTGCTAGGTCTGTTCCTCTTGGGGATGACCTTTTTCCTGGGTGTCAATCCCAGTGGAGCTGGTGCACGCCTGTGGTTGGGAGCTGCGGGGTTTTACTTCCAACCCTCCGAACTGCTCAAACTGTTGATGATCGTGTTCCTGGCCAGCTACCTATCCCAAAGACAAGCTGCATTGGTCGAGGTCAATGTGCAGTTGCATCGCTGGCGTATTCCCCATCCAGCCTATGTCAGCCCCCTGCTATTTATGTGGGGATTCAGCATAGTGCTTTTGCTCTGGCAGCGTGACCTGGGAGCAGCTGTGTTATTCTTTGGGGTGTTCCTGGCAATGTTCTATGCCGCAACGGGGCAAGGGATCTATGTATTAGCCAGCTGCATACTGCTGATCGGGGCAGGAGCGGTGGGTTACCACATATTCGACGTTGTGGCGCTTCGGGTGGATGCCTGGCTGAATCCATGGGAGGAAGCCTCCGGACGCTCGTTTCAGATCGTGCAGGCGTTGTTGGCGTTTGCCAGCGGTGGTGTTTTCGGGCAAGGGCTTGGCCAAGGATTGCCCGGTGCCATCCCAGTGGTACACACTGATTTTGTCTTCGCAGCGGTGGGCGAAGAGTATGGATTGATCGGCACTTTGGGTCTGGTAGTAGCTTTTATGCTGCTGGTCTCCCGCGCGTTTCGGATCGCGTTATCCTGCCAGCGCATGTTCGAACGGTTGTTGGCCGTCGGCATTGGCGCGCTGTTCGGTCTGCAGTCGCTGGTGATTATGGCGGGTACCCTGAAAATGATCCCCTTGACCGGTGTGACCCTCCCGTTTATCAGCTATGGAGGAAGCTCGCTGTTGGTCAGCATGACAATGGTGGGGTTGTTGCTCCGCCTCTCCAGTCACGCGATTGCTCTGCAGCATTCAAGAGGGGAGAAGATGTGACGGTTGCCGTCATCCGTCTGATGCGTGCATTGCTGCTGAGCTTCTTTGTCGTGGCAGGGGCCCTTGCTTACTGGCAGGTGATCCAGGCCCCCCAGTTGGTGGTACGTGCGGACAATCCGCGCCTCGTCCAGGCAGAACGACAGATCCAAAGGGGGCGACTCTTAGACCGTTCCGGAATGGTGCTCGCCTATTCGGCGCCAGAGCACGGTCCGGGCAACGTTCCTGTGTTTCATCGCCATTACCCGGAAACAGCAACAGCGCATCTGGTGGGTTACTATAGCCTGCGCTATGGCACCGGCGGTTGCGAGGCAGTGTTTGATTCTATCCTGCGCGGCAAGCGCAACCGTCTGGAAGAGCTGCTCCACCGTCCCCAACGGGGTGAGGATGTCATGTTGAGTGCTGACCTGACAGCTATGCGCATCGCCGACACGGAGTTGGGCGACCACATCGGCACATTCATCGCGCTTGACATCGCCAGTGGGGCGTTGCTTGCTATGGTGAGTCATCCTTCTTACGAACCAAACCGCCTGGATGAGACGTGGGAAGATCTGATAGCCGACCCGTCCGCTCCATTGCTAAACCGCGCCACCCAGGGAATCTATCCGGTGGGCGATCTGGCACGCTGGATTGGCCTGGCCGGACTGCTCAGCGCAGGGATCACCACCCCTTCCCGTCCATCGGAAGTTTCGCTTGCCGTTTTGCTGGCGCCACTGAGCCGGATGGGCTATGTGGCCACGGCACACCAGCTTGGTTTCACCCAGACGCCCCCTATCGCTTTGCCGGCCAGTTCGGGTCGGTTGCCCAGCTTCGACGGACGTACAACCGAGCGCGACCTGGCCGTCACCCCGCTGCACATGGCCCGTTTTGCCGCAGCTGTGGCCGGAGATGGGCAGATGCCTGTACCTGTGCTACAACATTCCACAGAGCTGGCTGGGATGGAGCGTGTCTTCTCTGAGAATGTCGCGCACACCCTGCGAGCTCTCACACCGGCTTACGACGGGATAGCGAGCTGGATCGGCGTAGCATTGCCAGTGGAAACAGGCCGTGCTTCTCTTACTTGGTTGGTGGGCTACGCGCCGGCCACCCATCCCCAGGTGGCTTTTGCCTTGGTGCTTGAGGATGAAGAAAATCGCTCGGCAGCGATGTCCATTGCGCGCCGCACTATGGCGGCGCTCTTGCCATGAGCGCTCATCCGGTTGTGGTTGCTTCGATGACACGGGCACGTGTCACACGCAACAAATCATCCACGGCTAGGCGCACGTTCATACCGCGTTTCCCGGCGCTCACCACAATGTGCTGGAGTGCCAGTGCCGAACGGTCGATGAACACGTCAAAGGGGCGGCCCAACAAGGCCAAGGCGGAGATGCCACCCACTTGGAGACCGGTCAAATTTTCCGCCTCGCGTTGGGTTGCCATGCGCACTTTTTTCTCACCCAGGGCAGCGGCAACGCGCTTGAGATCGAGTTCACAGTCGCCGGCGATCATCACCAACAGAGGCCGGCCTTGTGAGCGCAGCACCACGAGCGTTTTGTACACCTCGTGGGGCGGTAAGCCGAGCACCTGAGCCACTTCTACGGCGGAGTGGATCTCAGGCGAGAAAGTGAAGATCTGATGTGAAACATGGTGCGCTTCCAGGAGACGCAATGCGTTAGTTTTATCCTTGGCAGCGGTCATAATTCCTTTATAAGCGTGATGTTGCCATCCGTCAAGGCGCGAAGGATACCCTAGATCAGGAGTAATATTCTATGCGGATCAGCCAACTACTCTTCCAGACCATGCGCCAAGCCTCAACCGATATCGCGTTGCCGGGCTATCAGTTTCTGCTGCGCGGCGGCTTCGTGCGCTCCATTTCGTCGGGCGCGCATGTTTTTCTGCCGTTGGGAGTCCAGGTGCGCCAGCAACTGCAACGTACCTTAGCGCACCTTATGGAAGAATGGGGTAGCCAGGAGGTCGGCTTACCGGTGTTGCAGCCACTCGAAGTGATGGAAGGACAGGCCACAGGGACATTCCCGGGCTGGGCCGCTCCGTTACAGCACGCGGTGACTTGTGGTGCAGAAGAATATCGCACCTGGGCACTCCTACCCGGTCATGAGCCGCTGATACTGACCCTTTCGAGAAACCTCGTCCAATCCTATCGCCAGCTGCCTGTTCTGTTGTACCTATTCTGGCAGGCGCCTGAGCCTGAAATACGAACCACATGGGGTTTGCTTGCCAGCCGCGAGGCGATGGTGTTGGACGCCTACAGCTTCCACTCAGACGAAGAGGACTTGGATGGATGGTTGCGCAACGTCCTGGATGGCTGGGTGGACTTGATCGAACGTGCGGAGATATCGGTCCGTCGTGTCATAGTTGATGTTAATGCAGCAGGACATCCGACCGCGTACCGGTTGATCTGGCCATGGGAGCGTGGCGAATACGCGCTTCTCATCTGCAGCGGATGCGGTTGGACATGTGATCAGACCATTGCACCGGTCAGGAAACCTGCTTTATCCGCCGAGTCACCGCAGCCATTGCAGGAAGTGGCCACGCCGGATTGCAAAACGATCGCCGCGTTGTGCACCTGGCTGCAGATTTCACCATCCCGCACGGCAAAGTCCTTGTTTCTAGTAGCAGAAGAAAGGGAGACCGTCAAGCGTCCTGTCATCGCAGTGGTGCGGGGCGACACCGAGCTCAGCCCACTCAAGCTGAAGCGCCTGCTCGGTGTACCCAACTTACGGCCAGCCACAGAGGAAGAAATCAGAGCACTCGGTGCAGAGCCGGGATACGGTTCACCACTTGGCATCACGGGAGCCCAAGTGGTGGTGGATCACCTGGTTGTACATTCTCCCAACCTGGTTGCGGGTGCCAACCGGTCGGGCTATCACCTGTTAAATGTTAACTACGGTCGTGATTATCAGGCGAGCTATACCGCAGACATCGCTATGGCACAAGCGGGTGATCTCTGTCCCTCCTGTACCACATCGCTGCAGCTGGAACATGGGGTCGAGCTGGGGGTCGTAGGCGGTTTGGATCATGCAGCCGCCCAGGCATACCACGTGGCTTATCTCGATCCATCCGGCACGACACGGCCGGTTTTGCTGGCTCGCTACCGTTTCTATATAGATCGTTTGATTGCGGCAGTGGCTGAAATCCATCACGACGCAATGGGTCTGATATGGCCTGCTTTTATGGCTCCGTACGACGTCTATCTGATGACATTGGGCCGGCACAGTCCCGAGGTGAGCGAGGTGGCGGACAGGTTACACACCGAGCTCCACAAGGCAGGGGTGCGTGTATTGTACGACGACCGGGATGAAAGGGCGGGGGTGAAATTTCACGATGCCGACCTGATCGGACTACCACTGCGCCTTGCCGTTGGAGAACGCGGCATCTCAGAAGGCACGGTCGAGGTGAAGTGGCGACACAGCGGTGAGGTGATCAAGGTGGCTATGCCCAATGTTGTCCCATGGATCAGGGAAGCGCTTCAAATGCACCTGAATCCAAAGAATTCTCACAAGGGAAGCCGACAGTGAACGCAGCGTTTGTCGGACCGTACAACCTTGTTGTGCGCCGTCAAAACATAGACCGAACTGGATCGTTAGAAGAGCTTTTCGGGTTTACCCGACGAGTCAGCCGAGGGTGTTGAAAAACTCTTTAGTTACCCGCTTTATTGGCCCATTTTCCTATGCAAATCTGAGCGGTCAAGGGACTTTTTCAATACCCTCGTCAGCCTTGACTTTTGTTTCCGGCTCATTTATGCTAAAAATGCCGTACTGTGCAAATCAGAGGTGATGGGTGAAAGAGCTGGGTGATCTGTTGCGCCGTTCACGTGAGGAGCTGGGCCTGACCCTGGAGGACGTCCAAACCATCACGTGTATTCAACGCCGCTACTTAGAAGCGCTGGAGCAGGAGCGGTTCGAAGAGCTGCCCGACTCGGTGGTCGGGCGTGGTTTCCTGCGCAGCTACGCTTCGGTGCTCAAACTGGATCCGGAAGTTTTGGTGGGCATGTTCGAAGGGCTCACACGCCCGCCCGATGTCCCAGACGACGGCGCCATGTTATCGGAGAAGGGTATCTTATACAAAGACATCCCTATCGGCGCCTCAGGACGTACCCCGAGCGACTTCCTGGTCGCCATTTTGGCGGTTTTGGTGGTGGTCGGTGGCTTAGTGGGCGCCTTCTACGTTTTTCAGGGACGGCTGTTGCCGCTGCTAGAAGAGGCAAGAGGATCGATGCTGCCCACTGAGGACGCGGTGTTTATCCTGCCCACTCCTACTCCGCTGCCCACGTTAACGCCGACTCCCACGAACACGTCGACTCCGGTCTACTACACCGGTGTGACGGTGGAATTGCGCATCACCGATGAGTCCTGGGTACAGGTGTTTGTAGATGGCGTGAAAGAGTTCGAGGGCATTTTGCGCCCAGGCGAGGCGAAGCACTGGAATGGCCAGAAACAGGTGGCCGTGCGGGTTGGCAACGCCGGCGGCGTCGAAGCTATCGTCAATGGAGAATCGATGGGACGCATGGGACAAAGGGGACAGGTGGTCGATCAGATATGGGAAAAAGTCGACGAGGGTTCCCCGTTGCTCCTTACGCCCACCCCGACACCTTCTAACATGCCATAGAATTTATCCTCCTGTATCTCTCTACAATCTCTTACCTGAGTCACCATTCTCCCGATCAATTGCGCCAGCATCCACCCTAGATCAACCCTCTATTCCATAAACTTTCTGTTATATTTGCACAATTGTGCATATGATTGACATGTGTGCAAACGGATGCTATACTGGTTTATGATTAATCATCACGGGCCTTAAAGTGCCTTTCCGTGATAGGGAAAAGGTGCATGGGGAACATCGTCACACGGTTCCTTCCGAAAGGGGGTGATGTGTAGCGGTACGCGTACATGCTTTGGTGATCCGCCTGGATTAGTGGTTCCTATGTTTCCATAAAACCGCAGAAGAAAACCTGCCAATGACGATCATTCAATTCAAGGAAGAACAGAAAGGGGGACATTCTTATGTCGAAAGTAACACGGCGTGAATTTCTGCTGGCCAGTGCCCTAGGCGCTGCCGGACTGGCACTCACCAGCTCGGTGACATCGGCATTTGCAAAAACTCTCTTCTCTCACGTACGACCTGATGTGCCGCGCCAGAAGAAAGAGCTCAAAATCGCTTATCTGTGTCAGCAGCTCTCCGCTCAGAGCAACCAGCGCGTCAAGGCCGGTTTTGAGAACTGGTTAAAGGCATCCGGCCTTCCCTGGGACGTCACCGTGACTGATGCCAAAGGAGATCCCGGTCAGCTCTCGGCCACGATCGAAGATGCTGTTTCGCGTGGTGTGGATGCCATCATCGTCACCTTTGGCACGCTGACCGCTGCCCAGGGGGCTTTGCAGGCGGTCGCCAAGGCAGGCATTCCCATGTTGTCGGTGGACTCGGGCTATTATCCGCCCGCCATCTGTGACATCGCTTCCAACAACTATGTGATGGGTTCTCATATGACCTCCTACCTGGTACAGCGCTTGCTGGGTGAGGGCAAGACTGAGGCGAATATCTGCACCATCACCGCCAACTTCCACCATGGAACGCGCAAGCGCGGCAAGGTGCGGGATGCGGTCCTCTCGGAGAATGAGAATATCAAGGTGCTGGCCGACCAAGTCATTCAGTACGAAGGTTTCTTCGAGACCACGCTCAACACAGTGAACGACTGGATCAACCGCTATGGCGAGGACATCGATGCCATCTGGTGCCCGTGGGACGAGCCGGCTCAAGCGGCCGCGCAGGCACTGGTCAGCCAGGGCATGACGGTCAAGGATGCGTTTGTAGTCGGAGCAGACGGCCATCCTCCTGCCGTAGAAGAGATGCGTAACCCAGATTATCCGCTGGTGGCCACGCCGGCTCAGGCCTTTGAGCTGTGGGGGGCCTTAGCTGGCTCCTTTGTGGACGAGATTGTGGGCAAAGGGCGGCCGGCCAAGGAGGTTGTGCCCGTGCCTCAGGTGGACTTCCCCGCTCCTTTCATTGTGAAAGGTGTCAATATGCCGCCTGAAGGCAAGATGCCGTGGGAGACGGTGGACTTCTATCAGCTCTTCTTCGAGCAAGCGATGATCAAAGAGTAAAACTGGCACCTGTCTCTCACGCTGCAGATGGTTATGTTCAGTCACTGATCCGCAAACGGTCGCCTGCCAACTTCGCGTTGGCGGCGGCCGTTTCACACGCTTGGGAGATCGACCCAGAAAATGGCACTTCTCGAAGCACGTGACATCGTCAAAACCTATCCAGGGGTGCGGGCGCTTGACCATGTGGACTTCATCCTGGAGCGCGCCCAAATCCACGCTTTGGTGGGAATGAACGGCGCTGGCAAATCCACCTTGGTCAAAGTGATCGCCGGCGCCGAAAAACCTGATCATGGCTCTATCTTTCTCGATGGTCAGCTCTTGCATCTGAACCATGCGCGCGATGCCGCCCAACACGGCATCGTAGTCGTCCACCAGGAACGCACTCTAATTCGTCACCTGACAGTCGCCGAAAACATCTTATTGGGCATCGAGCCCTCGCAGCTGGGAGTCATCAATAACCAATTGTTGCGTCAGCGTGCCCGAGAACTCCTGGAAAATTTGGGCATCGGCGACCTGGACATCGATGCGGACGTTGAAAAGCTGGGCGCGGGCAAGCAACAGTTGGTGGACATTGCACGCGCTCTGCGCACCTCTCCCAAAGTGATCGTCTTAGACGAACCCACCGCCTCTCTTTCGGCAGCCGAAACAGAGCACTTGTTTGACACACTGCGCCGTTTCAAGGAGCGCGGGGTGGGGATCATCTTCGTCTCCCATCACTTGGATGAAGTGTTCGAGATAGCGGACCATATCACCATTCTGCGGGACGGCAAGGTGGTCAGCACCGGCCCTATCACCGCCTATAAGCCGGAAGACGTGCCACGGTTGATCGTGGGGCGCGAGATTGCCGAGACCACTTCGGATTATGTGGATGCCACAGGGAGACCCGTGCTGCTGGAAGTGCGCAATCTATGCGGCGAAGGATTTGATGATATATCCCTGAAAGTCCACGCCGGGGAAGTGGTCGGCCTGGCCGGGGTTGTCGGCGCCGGTCGCACGGAATTGTTGGAGAGCCTAGTCGGCTATCGGGATGTGCGCAGTGGTGAGATTCTGATCAAAGGCGAATCCAAACGCATCCGCACGCCGCAACAAGCCATTCGCCACGGGCTCATTCTGGTGCCGGAGAAGCGCATGGAAAAGGGCCTGATGATGCGTTTAGATGTGCTGGAAAATCTCACGGTGGCCTGTCTGCCCGATCACTCTCCGGCCGGGGTCGTTTCGGAACAAAGCCTGCGACAGGTGGCCAGCAACGTGGTCAAACGGCTGGGCATTGTCACTCCTAGTCTGCGTACCAACGTGGGCAACTTAAGCGGTGGTAACAAGCAGAAAATCGTGTTCGGCAAATGGTTGGCCGTCGGTGAAGATGTGCAAGGAAAGGTTTTCCTGCTTGACGAGCCGACCGAAGGGATCGACGTGGGCGCGCGTGCTGAGATGTGGAACATCATCCGCGGTCTCGCGGCACAAGGTGCCGGAGTCGTGGTCGCAACGTCCGACCTGGAAGAGTTGATGGTGTTGGCGGACCGCATTTATATTATGCGCGCCGGCAAGGTGGTCGGTTCAGGCAGGCGTCCGGACTTTACTCAAGAGACTGTCTTGCAACATATGTTGGGAGCGACAGAGGCAACTGTTGTTCAACACACATCTCAATGATTTCTGGATGCACTAGGAGGAAAATGTGATGAAAGTGGAGCAAGCCCCAACGGCAGGGAGGCTTAAATCGCCTGCAGTCGATTGGGAGGATTTCATCGCGCGCTACGGCACGGTGTTAGCTCTGGTGGCTGTCTTCGTGGCCTTTTGGATCCTGGAAGGCCGCTTTGTGAGCGGACGTAATCTGCTCAACATTCTGCGCCAGGTTTCCACATTGGCCGTCGTGGCGGGTGGTTTGACCATTTGTGTCGCGGCGGGTGAATTTGATCTCTCCGTCGGAACCGTTGCCAGCTTGGCCGGTATTCTGGTGGCCGGCTTGATGGTGCGCCAGGAGCAACCGTTCGAAGTGGCACTTGTCGTCGCGCTGCTGTCTGGAGCAGCTTTTGGGACATTGTTCGGCTTCATCGTCACTGTGTTTCGCGTGCCTTCGTTGATCGCCACGATCGGCGGCTCGTCTATCGCATTGGGGGTGAACTTCGCTTATGCGGGTGGCGACTCCATCTACGGACAGATGCCGGCCACCTTCAAGTTCATCGGCCAGGGATTCGTGGGAGTTGTGCCCTTTGCCGTCATCCTCGCCCTGGCAGTATTGCTAGTTCAGTACCTCTTCCTCAATAAGACACGCGCCGGGCGTTATGTGATCGCCACCGGTGCCAATCCCAAAGCAGCCAAGCTCAGCGGTATCAACACGGAACGGTATCGCTTCTTGGGCTTAGTGTGCAGCGGGTTCTTCGCTGCCCTGGCAGGTGTCATGCTGACTTCTTACCTGGGCTCGGCCCAACCTCAAGGGGCAGATCCCTACACAATGGATGCACTGGCAGCCGTGTTCTTGGGCATGACCACGATCAAGCGCGGCCAAGCCAACATCCTCGGCACCCTGGTCGGTGTGCTGACGTTGGGCATTATTAACAACGGTCTCAATATGGTAGGTGCTCCTTTCTACCTGCAAAATATGGTGCGTGGAGGCATTTTGATCTTCGCGGTCTTGCTCGCCGTGCGACGCGAGGAAATCCGCTTCTTCTAGAGCAAGTAGGCTTCCGAAGTATTTCACATTCTACAAGCCAAGGAGGATCACGTGGCAGATCAGCACTTTCTCGGCATCGACTGTGGCACGGAGAGCGTGCGTGCCGCCATCTTTGATCCCCAAGGGAAGATGATCGCCTCCGAGGCGATCCCTTATCCGGTATATCACCCACATCCGGGATGGGCAGAACAAGACCCAGAGGAATGGTGGGCGGCCATCGTCGCTGCTGTGAGAAAAACGGTCGAGCAATCAGGGTTGCATCCGCATTCGATCGCGGGCATCAGCGGTGATTTCACCAGCTGCACAGTTGTTTTCATGGACGAACAATTTCACCCACTGCGTCCGGCCATCATCTGGATGGATGTGCGTGCCGCCGACCAGGCCAGGCGCATCGCCGCCAGCGGGTATGATGCCCTCAAATACAACGGTTACGGCAATGTGTCGGCTGAGTGGATGCCATGCAAGGCCCTCTGGGTTAAGGAGAATCAACCGGGGATCTGGGCAAAGGCACGCTATGTAGGCGAATATGTGGATTGGTTCATGCATCGCTTGACCCGTGAATGGGTGGGCAGCATTAACAACACCAGTATTCGCTGGTATTACGATCGCAACACAGGCGGCTTCCCAACAGACTTCTACGAGGGCATCGGACTGGGCGATCTACTGGCCCGATTCCCACAGCGTATCCTCAACCTGGGTGAAGTGGTGGGTACACTACGCCCCGAGGTAGCCGAGGAGCTGGGACTTCGAGCCGGCATTCCCGTTGCCCAAGGTGGCGCCGATGCCTACATCGCAATGCTCGGCCTGGACGTGGTCGAACCAGGTAAAATGGCCTTCATTGTGGGTTCTTCGCACCTTCTCTTGGGACAATCCGCCCATCAATTCCACGGCAAAGGCATCTTTGGTGCTTATACAGATTGCTTGATCCCCGGCCAATACACCGTTGAGGGCGGCCAGATTTCAACAGGCTCGGTTGTGCGCTGGTTCCGGGACAACTTTGCCGGCAATCACGTACAAAGGGCGCAAGCTTTGGGGGTCAGCGCCTACGACCTGCTCACAGAGGAAGCCGCTCAACTTCCTCCTGGCTCGGATGGATTGATCGTATTGGATTACTGGCAGGGCAATCGCACTCCCTACGTCGATCCAGAAGCGCGCGGGATGATCTGGGGATTGAGCTTATCCCACACACCCGCGCATGTGTTCCGCGCGATTATGGAGGGCATTGCCTATGGCACCGAGCACATCTTGCGCACGATGCGCCAATATGGCTACGTCGCTCAGGAGCTGGTGGCATCGGGCGGGCCCACAAAGAGCAAGTTGTGGATGCAAATTCACGCCGATGTGAGCAATGTACCGATATCGTTAACCGAGGCAGGTGCATCTGCAGCGGTCTTGGGATCCGCCATCTGTGCCGCTGTGGGCTGTGGCGCTTATCCCAGCCTGGCGGCTGCTTCCAAAGCTATGGTGCGTGTGACCGATCGCATTGTACCGGACCCCACGACTCATGAAGCATATCAGTTTTTTGTGGACAAGTACATTAACACCTATCCCCAGATGCGCGACCTGATGCATGAGATGGCCCGACATATCGCGCGACAAACCCATCGATAAAATGTATGAGAGAAGAGGGCGTAGTGTTATGGAAGATCGAGAAACGTTGACCAACTTGTATCACACGATGTTGCTGATCCGTCGCACGGAAGAAAAGATTCTCGAGTTATTGCTCCAGGGAAAGCTGGCCAGCAGTATGTGTCATGTCAGTATCGGTCAGGAGGCGGTTGCCACTGGCGTTTGCTCCGCGATGCAGCCTCATGACTACCTCACCAGCACCCATCGTGGGCATGGCCACATCATCGCCCGTGGCGGGGATTTGCGGCGGATCATCGCGGAGCTATTGGGTCGGGAGACAGGCTACTGTAAAGGGCGCGGCGGCTCGATGCATTTGGTGGATGTCAGCTTGGGCCACCTTGGCTCGAACGGGATTGTCGGCGGGCATATTGGCATCGCGACTGGCGCAGCATTGTGGTCTAGCTTGCAAAATGACGGCCGGGTCACCGTCGCGTTCTTCGGCGAAGGGGCAATGACGGAGGGAATATTCCATGAAGCGGCCAATATGGCCGCGTTGTGGCGCTTGCCGATCGTCTTTGTATGTGAGAACAACCAGTATGCCATGTCACTGCCCTGGACGCATGCGACGGCTGAACACTCGTTTGCACGCAAGGGCGAAGCCTATGGCATGCCCGGCATCGAGGTGGATGGGCAAGATGTACTGGCCGTGCGTCAGGTGGCCTTACAAGCGATTGAGCGCGCCCGGTGCGGCGAAGGCCCCACCCTCATCGGTGCCCAAACCTATCGCTTCCTGGGACATTCGCGCGGCGACCCAAGCCCATACCGGGATAAGGAAGAAGAGACGAGACAACGCGCCCGCGATCCGATCCGTATCTATCAGGAGTATCTGTTCCGAGAAGGGGTTCTGACACAAACCGATGTAGAAACGATCGAAGCGAAAGTGGCAGAAGTCATCGCTGATGCCGTGCGTTTCGCCGAAGAGAGCCCATCGGCTACTTTGGACAGCGTCTTAGAAGATGTGTTTGCATAAAGAGATCATACCAGACAGGGTGAGAGCATGGTGCGCAAGATTCGTTACCGTGAGGCACTTCGAGAAGCACTGCGCGAGGAAATGCAACGCGATCCGCGCGTGTTTGTGATTGGCGAGGACGTGGGACGTTATGGTGGCGCTTATGCGGTCACACAAGGGCTGCTACAGGAATTTGGTCCTAAGCGCATCATCGATGCGCCGATGTCCGAGGCGATCATTGTCGGTGCGGCCCTGGGCGCTGCCGTTGTAGGAGGTCGTCCAGTGGCCGAGATTATGTATATCGACTTTGCTACGCTGGCTATGGACCAGATCGTCAATCAAGCCGCTAAGCTGCACTGTATGTTCGGCGGTCAGTTGAAAGCTCCTCTAGTCATTCGCACGCAACAGGGCACTGGCCGTGGCGCAGGGCCTCAGCACTCCCAAAGCCTTGAAGCATGGTTTGCCCACGTGCCTGGCTTAAAGGTGGTAATGCCGGCGACGCCCTACGACGCCAAAGGACTACTCAAAAGCGCCATCCGCGATGACAACCCAGTGATGTTCATCGAACATAAGGGCTTATACGCACTAGAGGGCGAAGTACCCGAAGAGGAATATACGATTCCTCTGGGAGTGGCTGACATCAAGCGGCCGGGCAACAATGTCACACTGATCGCCTATTCCAATATGGTGCACACTGCACTGGCTGCGGCGCAGGAGCTCAGCCAAATCGGCATCAGCGCCGAGGTTATTGACCTGCGAACTCTGGCGCCACTTGATATGGATACTGTGATCACCTCTGTGACCAAGACGCGTCGGGCGGTGGTGGTCCACGAAGCCAGCGTGTTCGGCGGATTCGGGGCAGAGATCGCCGCCAGTCTGCAGGAAAGGCTGTTCGACATCTTGGCAGCACCGGTGCGTCGTTTGGGTGGATTGCACGTGCCTCTGCCGGCACACTCACAATTGGAGAAACAGGTTGTCCCCAGTGTTGCCCAGATTGTTCAAGTGGTGAAAGAGATGGTGAGCACTGAGGTGGCCATTCGTGCGGCCTCGGCATAGATGCTTGGGGTCTTTTGCGAACAATTCGATCACATAACAGGAGAAAGGTAACCAACAATGATCACCTCCGTGGTAATGCCTCCTCTCACCGAAACAGCTGACTCTTACAAAATACTCCAGTGGTTAAAGCAGGAAGGTGACCACGTCGAACGGGGAGAGATGCTGTTCGAAGTGGAAACCGACAAAGCGGTGTTGCAAGTCGAAGCACTCGGCAGCGGGGTGTTGCGTCGCATCAAGGTGCCAGCAGGCGAGACCGCTAAAGTGGGAGACGTTCTAGCCTATATCGCCGACCCTGACGAACCATTGCCCGAATAAGCCAAGTGTTCAAAAGAACAGTAGAAGCGTGGTCGTTTGACTCGGAAGGCATACGATGAATGCGACGGAAGAACCCATAACCCAACCTGTGATCGCACAGCGGGTCCCGTTAAACTCTATGCGCCGTGCCATTATCGAGCGCGTTGTGCGCAGCAAACGCGACATCCCCCATTTCTATATCGCACAGGAAATAGCCATGCAATCTGCCCAAGAGTTGTTGGACGAGCTCAGAGCGACTCACACCCAACAACGCCTGACACTCACCCACCTTCTATTAAAAGTTGTCGCTGCCCTGTTGATGCAACATCCACGGCTCAACGCACGTCTGACAGAAGAGGGGATTGAGGAGTACGCATCGGTGCATCTCGGCTTTGTGGTCGGCCTGGAGGATGGGATGATCATCCCTGTGCTGCATCATGCCGAACGCATGTCCCTACTGGAGCTCGCCCATCGCGCAGCAGAGCTGGAGGCGGGTGCACGGGCACGCCGCCTCCAGGCAGGTGACTTGACCGGCCGTACATTCACCCTCTCCAACATGGGAATGCTGGACATCGATGCCTTCCAAGCAGTTATCAGTCCACCAGATGCGGCGATCTTGGCGGTGGGGCGGGTGGCAAAACGTCCCATCGTGCGGGATGATCAGCTTATTGCCGCCCCGACGATGATTGCCACGCTCTCGTGTGACCACCGCATTGCAGATGGCGCCCACGCTGCGCGCTTCATGGCAGATTTGCGTCGGACACTCGAAGATGCACAATTGCTGAAATCCACGCTCCAAGTGTGGCCGGAACGGGTTTGAACGTTTTTTCTGTTGGGGATGCACTATATCGGCGAGAGCATACGGCGCATATGTATCAAACCCGTCACGAGCTGCTAGAACAAGTCGCCGCATGGTATTACGAGGAGAACCGAACTCAAGAGGAGATCGCACGCCGCCTTGGCCTGTCGCGTTCCACGATATCACGACTTCTCCAAGAGGCGCGAGAAGAAGGGATTGTTGTCATCCGCGTTAATAAGCTGATCAACGTGGATGCTGAGCTGGGAGCGACCCTGATCAAGACCTTCGGGTTGGTGGATGCATGGGTCCTGGCCGAAGCTCCCATCCAGTATACCACCCTGATCCAGCATTTGGGCGAGCTGTGTGCACGCTTCCTGCAGCGACAGCTGCATGATGGGATCAAGGTCGGCATCGGGTGGGGGACTGCCGTTTATGAGACGGCGCGCAATGTGGTCAATATCCCTCTGCGCGATGCCATGGTCATCCAGCTGCTTGGCGCCGTGGCGCGGGGTCATTCCACCGTAGATGGGCCGGAGTGTGCCCGCCTGTTGGCCCAAAAATTGGGCGCCACCATCCGCTTCCTGCATGCTCCCGCGCTAGTAGAGAGCGAGGCGACTGCACTTGCCCTCCTACAGGAACCCACAATCGTCAGCACTATGGAGCTGGTTCGCCATGTCGAGATCGCCATCACCGGCATCGGCACGATCGACCCCGAATTATCCAGCCTATACCGCGCCGGCTTTCTCACCGGTGCGGACCTCCGTGAACTCGCCAGGGCAGGTGCTGTGGGTGACGTCCTGGGTTATCAATTCGACCTTCAGGGACGCGTGCTCGACATCTCCCTAAATCGGCGGTTGATTGCAGCCAATCAGCAGATGTTGGCCCAGATCCCCAAGGTGGTCGGTGTGGCCGGCGGCCTGGCCAAAGCATCAGCTATCTTAGGCGCGCTGCGCGGTAAATTCATCAACGTGCTGATCACCGACGCGCGCACCGCCGCCGAAATCCTGCGCTTGAACCGCTAAAACTCATCGCTGATGATCTGGTCTTGATCCACACCTAGTTCGGTGAGCATTGCGACCGCCGCCCGGATCATTGGCAGCGGACCGCACAGATAGTATTCGACCTGTGTTGGGTCGGGATGGGTATTCAGGTACTCGCGCCGCAGCACTTCATGGATGAAGCCGGTATGTCCGGTCCATCCATCTTCGGGCAAAGGTTCAGAAAGGGCAACGTGGAAGCTGAAATTGGCATGCTGCGCCGCCAGCCGCTCGAAATAATCCTGGTAGAATAGATCACGGCGCGCACGTGCTCCAAACCAGTAACTCACCCGACGCGAGGTCTTCTCAGTCTCGAAGAGATACGCAATATGAGAGTGGAGTGGCGCCATCCCTGACCCTCCGCCCAGATACACCATTTCGCGCCCGGTCGGCCTGATGTGAAACGCGCCGAACGGGCCTATTGCCGTGACCTTGTCCCCAGGTTTCAGGGCAAATAGATAGGCCGAGCCAACCCCGGCATAGACGTCTTGCCCCGGCGGAGGTGTGGCCAGGCGAACGTTAAAACGCAAATATCGTTCCGTAGCCGGGTTGCTGGCGAACGAATAGCTGCGGCGACATGGGATGGGATTGGCTACCTTGAGATCATGAAGATGAAGCTCTTTCCAAACTTTATCATAGGGCGGATTAATCTCGACGTCGTGTAGCGTGCGCTCCGCATAGGCAGGGATCTCGAATTGCAGATAATCGCCGGGCTGGTAGGTCAGCACGGACATAGGCTCCTCCACCTCGAGGATCAATTCTTTGATCACGGGGGTGACATTCTCGTTGCGGATGACCCGGAATGTGTACGTGGGCGCTGCCTCCGCGAGACCGGAGCCGCGAGCTACTGCAACGTTGAGCCATACCTGCCCCTCGTTCTCGCGCACTTCATAAGCCTTGAGCGGAATGGAAACAGGAGGCCGTTGAGGAGATCCATCGCGAATGTCAAAGCGCCCGTTGTGCTTCGGACACTCGATGAGATGGCCTCTCAGAAATCCATCGGTCAACAGGGCGTTGCCATGGGTACAGACACCATCAGTGGCATAGACGTTGCCGTCGGCCGTACGGTAGATAGCATAGACCTTGTTGCGATAGTCAAAACGCATCACTTCTTCGTTTTGCAACTGGTGGCACGGACAGACCTTGACCCAACCATCGATTGTGGCCTCTGTTTCGACTGCCACCGCTGCCGACACTTGTGTCTCTGACAATTCTTCCACAATTGGCACTTCCCGCTTCACATAGTAAGTGGGATCCGTAGATTGACGCCACAGCGCTGGGATGAGCTCGCGATACACTTCGATAACCCCTTTATAGGGTTTGGGCATGTGTGGCTTGACCACCTCATGGAGCTTATCCAGTGCATGGTATGGCACTAACGGGAACATATGGTGCTCGATGTGATATCCCATGTTCCAGTAGAGATAGCGATGCACCCGATTCATGTAGAAGGTGCGCGTGTTGAGACGATGATCCAAGACGTCCTCGGCCAACCCAGCGTGCTGTGTAAGGCCGTATACAACCATCAACCAGGCTCCGTAAAAATTGGGCAGACCGATGTACATAAGTGGCAAAATGCTGCCGGTATAGGCTGCCAGGGCGATAACCCCGAGATAGATCAAGGCGTATATCCATGCGCGGAGGAACACCTTAGGATACTCCGTTTCCGGTATGTAGGTCTTTTCTTCGGGTGTCATCTTGCCGAGGCAGTGCCAGAAGACCGTCCGGACATATTTGATCCAGGCCTGGCCGTTGAAAAACTTCGAAAAGATTTCCAAAAGATTCGCCGGACGTGGCACGGCGATCTCGGGGTCACGGCCCACAATGATGGTGTCGCTATGATGCCGTGTGTGACTCCAGCGCCATGGCACTGACTCACGCAGCACCATAAAAGAGGCGATTTCGTATAGCACATTGTTCAGCCAGTCCGTCTTGAAAGCAGTGCCGTGGCTGGTTTCGTGCCAGCGCGAGTCGGATACCGATGCATAGAGTACACCATATATCAGAAAGGGGATGATGGCCCAATAGCTGCCCCAAAGCAGATAGCCGGCTAGACCAAACGCAAAGAGCAGGACGAACCAGAGAACTGTGTCACGGATAGCCGGACCATCTCGTCGCTCGAGCAGCTCACGCATCTTTTCTTTGGGGACGGGGGGCGTATACCACGGAGCATTGGCCAAGCCTTTCTCGACCGCCAGAGCTGCATCCTTGCCAATCAAACTGTAATCACGTCGCACGATCCTCGCCTTTCTCATCACATATCTCTCCGCCGTCAAAACTAGAATCCATCTCAGCTCACACAAAACTATGCCGGTCTTTAACAGTTAATCGATTGGGATAGGCTATTTTCTACTGGAGATCTTGTTGGAATGCAAATCGAGGTGGAATCAAGCGGATGAATGAGAGAAACGTCGTCGCATCCGACGAACAAAAAGAGCTACGCCTATTTAATAGAAGATTTTAGGACGCAGCTTTTTTATAATTCTAAAGGAGAAGTTTAAAGCGGATATACCTTTATCTATCATGCCATTTCAGCAAGTGTCTGCTGGCGTTGCATCAA
Organism: Ardenticatenia bacterium; assembly: GCA_003130875.1. Lineage (GTDB taxonomy): Bacteria > Chloroflexota > Anaerolineae > 4572-78 > NAK82 > NAK82. The sequence continues at coordinate 53,399 of QEXY01000005.1, read as the reverse complement.
AAGAGTTTCTATTTCCTGCAAGTCAGCATCCGAGAGCTTCCATCCACTGGCGCCCACCAGCTCGGATACTTGGTCGGGATGTCGTGCACCGGCAATCGCACCGGTCACTTCGGGGCGACGCAGTACCCATGCTAGTGCCAGCTGGGCCAACGTCTTGCCGTTGCGTTGAGCAATTGGGCGCAGCTGCTCCACCAAACGCAAATTGACGCTCAACTGAGGTTCCTGGAAGGGTGCATAACGCTTGCGATGGTCATCCTCCGGCATCGCTTGAATGCGCTCCCGGGTTATTTTGCCGGTGAGCAGACCACGCTCCATCGGGCTGTAGACGATGACCCCGATCTTGTGGGCTGCACAATAAGACAAGATCTCGGACTCGATTTCGCGGTTCAGCATACTATAGGGTGGTTGCAAGGAAGCGATAGGATGAATGGCCTGCAGTCGTTCCATCTGGCTGATGTTAAAGTTGGAGACGCCGCCGTAGCGAATCTTGCCCGCACGGATGGCATCAGCGATGACACCCCATGCCTCCTCGATGTCCTCATCAGGACGCGGCCAGTGGATCTGGTACAAATCGATCACGTCGGTTTGCAGACGGCGCAAACTATCCTCAATTTCCTGACGCACGGAATCGCGTTTGAGCCGGAAGGTGAGCTCGCCATTGGGCAGCACATGAATGCCACATTTGGTAGCGATGTACACCTGGTGACGTCGCCCTACCAATGCTTTGCCCACCACTTCTTCGGAATGACCGCGGCCATATCCTGGTGCGGTATCGATCCAGTTGATGCCCTCATCTAACGCACGGTGGATGGTGGCAATTGATTCGGTGTCATCCTGAGGTCCCCAGCCGAAGACATAGCCTCCACCGCCCATTGCCCAAGCGCCCAAGCCGATAGTGCTGAAATGCAGATCGGTGAAGCCCAGCTGACGCGTCTCCATAATAAACCTCCTTGAAACCCTATTAGGGAAGTGATCTGGTATAAGTGTACCACGAAACCAACGCAGATGAACAACCTACCCCGGGCCGAGAGTCCCCTAAGAGGGAAAAATGCCTCGCCCTTCTCGAGAAAGAAGGGCGAGGCGCTCACCAATTATATCTTCAGTACCTGAGCTAGTACAAGAACATCGGCTTACCGTTCACGTGGCGTACCTTGGGACGGTACTGATCCACGTCGTACAACTCGTCTACGTCAACGCGCTTGACACCTTGGGAGACTATCTCAATGGGTACATTGGTGTAGACGCCTTTTTGAATGGCCACCATACGGCCGAACTGGCGTTCGACAATCAGATCCATTGCCATGTTGGCGAAGTTGAAGCCCACCATCAAATCGACCGAGTCGGGTGCGCCGGAACGCATCAAGTACGCGACTTGCTGATAAAGGATATGCTCACCAGTGAGCTTCTTCAGCACATCACCGGTTACAATGCCAATGCCGCCCAGCTTGCGATGTCCGTAAGCATCCGGTTCACCGTACTCAATCACTTTGTCGCCGATCATTTGAGCGCCTTCCGAGATAGTAATCATCGCGTAATTGCTCGGATTATTACGCTTGTCCTCCATGACGAGCCGGGCCAACTTCTCAGGGTCAAATGGCACCTCCGAGATGATGGCGCGGTCGACACCACTCAAGTAGGCGGCGATTAATGAAGTCTCTCCTGAGTTGCGTCCGAAAAGTTCGATGACCCCGATGCGCTCGTGAGAGCCAGCCGAGGTACGTAGATTATGAATAAAATTGACACTGCGCGTCACAGCAGTGGAGAAACCGATGCAGTAATCGGTGCCGAACACATCGTTATCCATTGTCTTGGGAATAGCGACAATAGGCACTCCTTCCTCGTGCAAGCGCAGGCCATAGCTGAGCGTATCATCGCCCCCGATGGGCACCAACACGTCGATGCCCAGATGCTCGAGCACCTTAAGCACATGGGGTGTGCAGTCGTGGATTTTGCCATCATTGGGGTCCCAGTCTGCCTGACGCAAGAATTCTGGCAAATCCTTGCTAGGAACATGTGAAGGGCGTGTACGCGATGTGTGCAAGAATGTGCCGCCCGTGCGGTCTACTGTGCGCACGGCGTTCTTGTCGAGGCGGACAGCGCACTTCCAGTTGTACATATTATCTTCTAAGTTGTAGTGCAAGGGTCCCCACCATCCGCGCCGAAAGCCGATAACCTCATGTCCCTCTTCCTGAGCGCGATATACCAGCGCCTTGATGGTCGGGTTAAGCCCAGGAACATCACCACCGCCAGTAAGTACTCCGATTCTCATCTTTCTGACTCCTTACTGTCTCCTTTTTAATCAGGATGAAGATGATTTCTGAGATCAAGACATCAGCAATGGATGGTACAGAGAGCGCAGAGACATCGCGCAGGGGCAACGCATCAGCGCGGCGCATACAAAATCACTAATATTTTAATGTCAAAGTTTCAGTTTGTCAAAAATGATTTTTCAACACTCTCTTTTGATTCGCTCTTGCCACATATGGTATGATAGTTCGCGGAACAGAACCATCTGCACAACGAAGCGGCTGGTCAAGTGTTTTGTATATTTGGCAGATGCAAAGGTGACCGAAGCGACGAGAGCCCATCTGCCTAGCAGCGCTGTTGAGGTCACCTTTGCTATTCCCTCGAGATTGTCTAGCACTCAAGAAAGGTCGGGAAGGATAAGGACTATGAGCCTAACCCCTTCAATCAAGCGCTTGCGCGAGATGAAAGCCCTGAGCAGGCAAGGAGGCGGGCCGGAGCGGATCGAGCGACAGCACAAGGCGGGAAAGCTCACCGCTCATGAACGGCTGGAGCTCCTTCTGGACGAGGGATCCTTTCGTGAGATCGATTGTTTCGTAACCCACCGCGCCACCGGTTTCGGCATGGAAAAGCACAAGCCCCTGGGTGACGGTGTCGTGACCGGATATGGCACTATCGATGGACGTCTCACGTTTGTGTTTGCCCAGGACTTCACTGTTATGGGCGGCAGCTTGGGGCGTGCCCATGCCGATAAAATCTGCAAGGTACTGGATTTAGCTATGAAAAACGGCGCGCCTGTGGTTGGCCTGAACGATTCAGGCGGTGCCCGTATCCAAGAGGGAGTGGTAGCACTCGGAGGATATGGGGATATCTTTCTGCGCAATGTCATGGCTAGCGGTGTGATCCCTCAAATCTCCTGCATTATGGGACCCTGCGCAGGAGGTGCCGTCTACTCCCCAGCGGTAATGGACTTTGTCATCATGGTGAAGAACACTAGTTATATGTTCGTCACTGGTCCTGATGTTGTAAAGGCGGTCACTGGACAAGAGGTCTCATTTGAAGACCTGGGTGGGGCATGGATGCACAACACAGAGAGTGGTGTGGCGCACTTCATCGCTGAGAACGAAGAAGATGCGATCTACATTCTGCGACGGCTGATGAGCTTCTTGCCCCAGAATAATATGGAAGATCCACCCATCGTACCCTGTCGTGATGACCCTTTGCGCACGGATGACAGCTTGAATACCATTGTGCCGGACGACCCTACCCAGCCCTACGATATGAAAAAAGTGATCCATACTGTAGTGGATAACGGGGATTTTCTAGAAGTAATGGAAAATTTTGCTCCTAATATGATTGTGGGATTTGCACGCCTCAACGGCAGATCGGTGGGCATCGTCGCATCCCAGCCTAGTGTGTTGGCAGGGGCTTTGGACAATAACGCTTCAATCAAAGGGGCGCGTTTTGTACGTTTTTGTGACGCCTTTAATATTCCCATTATCACTTTCGAAGACGTACCTGGCTTCCTGCCCGGCCTGGATCAGGAACGGGGAGGGATTATCCGCAACGGCGCCAAGTTGTTATATGCTTACTGTGAGGCTACCGTACCCAAGATCACAGTGATCACCCGTAAAGCCTACGGAGGTGCTTATATTGTGATCTCCAGTAAGCATATTCGGGGTGATGTTAACCTGGCCTGGCCCAGTGCCGAGATCGCCGTGATGGGTGCAGAAGGCGCCATCAACGTCCTGTATCGAAAGGAGCTGGCCGAGGCGGATGATCCAGAGGGTCTACGTGCCCGACTCATCGAAGAGTATCGTGCCACTTTTGCCAATCCTTATGTCGCAGCCAGCTGGGGTTATCTGGACGACATCATCGAGCCCAGCCATACCCGTCCCCGCTTGATCAACGCATTGGAGATGCTCCAAAACAAGCGCGATCAGAATCCTCCCAAGAAACATGGTAACATCCCGCTATAGGGTTGTCGTGCACTATGCTCAGAAAGGTGTTGGTCGCCAATCGCGGTGAAATTGCAGTGCGCATTATGCGCGCCTGTCAGGAAATGGGCCTGGCCACGGTGGCGGTCTACTCGGAGGCGGATCGTACCGCACCTCATGTGCGCCACGCGCAAGAGGCATATTGTATCGGCCCAGCACCTGCCATCGAAAGTTATCTGCGCATCGATCGTATCATTGATGTGGCCAAGAAAGCCCAGGTTGATGGCATCCATCCAGGTTATGGTTTTCTGGCCGAAAATCCCGAATTCGCCCAGGCGGTCCTGGATGCCGGTCTTATCTGGATTGGGCCACCCCCTGCGGCAATGCGTATGATGGGTGACAAAACGGTGGCCCGAGACACGATGGCAGCAGCCGGCGTCCCAATTATCCCTGGAGTCCAGGAAACCCTGCACGATGACGATTTGGCGGCAAAATGTGCGGCTATCGGCTTTCCTTTGCTCGTGAAGGCAGCCGCAGGGGGCGGTGGCAAGGGAATGCGTCGCGTGAACACACCGGAGGAACTACCTGAAGCACTTCGCATTGCGCGCAACGAAGCCCGAGCTGCCTTCGGAGACGATCGTGTGTACTTGGAGAAAATGCTGGACACCATCCGGCACATCGAGTTCCAAATCTTGGCCGATCAACATGGCAACATCATCCATCTCGGCGAACGCGAGTGTTCCATCCAGCGACGACATCAGAAGCTGATCGAAGAAGCACCTTCTCTCGCCTTGAACGAGGATCTACGAAGGCGCATGGGAGAGACGGCGGTGAAAGTAGCCAAACAGGCAGGCTATGTCAGCGCTGGCACCGTTGAATTCCTCTTGGACCAGGACAACAACTTCTACTTCCTGGAGATGAACACACGTCTGCAAGTGGAACACGCCGTGACTGAAATGGTCACCGGAGTCGACATCGTCAAAGAGATGTTGCGCATCGCTGCCGGCCGCAAATTACGCTATACTCAAGAAGATATTCGCATTAACGGATGGTCGATCGAATGTCGCATACTGGCTGAAGACCCTTACCATAACTTTATTCCATCCACGGGTGAAATCGTGGGTCTGTGGGAACCGACCGGTCCTGGGGTGCGTCTGGAAAGTGGGATTTATCAAGGGATGCAAATCACTCCATATTACGATTCCCTGATTGCCAAGTTGATCGTCTGGGGCGAGACGCGCGCTGAGGCCATCTTGCGTATGCGCCGCGCGTTGGTGGAATACCAGATTATGGGTGTGAAGACAACCATCCCATTCCATATTCAGGTAATGAACAGCACACGTTATCAGGGAGGTCAATTGGATACACGCTTCCTGGAGAACCATTTCACTATCGAACAAACTGTACAACCCCATATACCCGAAGTGGCTGCCATTGCTGCCACCCTGTTCGCTCATCAGCGCACCCAGCAAGCTGTGTTGCTTCACCAGGATCGTCTCAGTCCTTGGAAAATGGCGGCGCGTCGCGCCGCGCTGCGTCAGCCTCTGCGCTGAGCGAGTGGGAGAAAGCTATGAAATACATCGCTACCATTGAGGACAAGGAGTACGTCATCGAGATTAATCGCGCTGGTGAGGTGACGGTCAACGGTGTGCCACATGTCACCGATATGCAAAGCATTGGCCGATCGCGCCTGTTCTCCCTCCTGGTGGATGGCCGTTCCTATGATGTCTACATTGACGAGCAAGAAGAGCGCTACTTGCTTGTGATGCAGGAAGGCATTTTCGAAGTCAAAGTCGAGGATGAACGCACGCGCCGGCTGGCTGGTCTGCAACGAATGCCAGTGACGCCGGCAGGCGAGGTTCTCATTAAAGCGCCAATGCCAGGCGTGGTGGTGGATGTGTCTGTCGTCGCTGGCCAGGAGGTGACTGCCGGTGAACGCGTCATCGTGCTCGAATCGATGAAGATGCAGAACGAATTCAAATCGCCACGGAGTGGCACTGTACGCAGTGTGCGCGTCAAAGTGGGCGACCGAGTGGAGCAGAATCAGATCCTGATCACAATCAGCTGAGATAATATGCCTATTCGCTACGCATGTATACCCTGTTCGCTGGGATGGTTATTGCTTGCCGCTACCGAGCGTGGTGTTTGCTCCCTCAATCTGGGGGATGAGGCGACTGAGCTGGAAGCGCTGCTACGTTGCGAATTTACCACAGCAGCTTTAGAACGTGACGAAGTCGCTCTACGCGATCTCATCACACCGATTCTGGCTTATCTTGAGGGCCGTCATATACTTCCTGTGTTGCCTTTGGATGTCCGCGCCACCCCGTTTCAGAAGGAGGTGTGGCAGGTATTGCAACGCATCCCCTGTGGTCAAACGCGCACCTATGCGCAAGTGGCTGCCGCAATCGGAAGGACCAGTGCCGCGCGCGCCGTGGCACGCGCATGTGCAACCAATCCGGTCGCTCTCCTTATCCCTTGTCATCGTGTAGTGCGCGGAGATGGTGCGCTGGGCGGATATCGCTGGGGGATAGAGCGCAAAGCGGCGCTGCTGCGCCACGAGTCGGAATGGTTCAAACGCGCGTGATTCTTCGGTGCATCAACACGGTTCGCAAGATTGCAAGGAGCGCTTGTCTCCTTTCAACCACTCTTATTCAGCGCTCCTCAGTTTCAACGCGTTGAGCGAGCTCTTGTTCCAGCCGTTCCAATGCAGCACGCGCTGCAGCCTGTGCAGCGCGTTGTTTGCTGCTCCCCTTACCCACGCCATACATGCACTCCCCGATAAGTGCGGCAACGGTGAACACCCGCGCATGATCGGGCCCCTCCTCTGCCAGAGTGCGATAAGTCGGGGTGATCTGCAGGTAACGCTGACTGATTTCCTGGAGATGGCTCTTGGCATCCTTGTCTGCTTCGCTGCTGATAATCTGCTCCAAAGCGGGTGCGATCAGACGTGCCACATAGTCACGCGCCGCTTCCAGCCCTTGGTCCAGACATAGGGCACCGATCAACGCTTCGAAACAATCGCAGAGGACGGCTGGGCGCTCTCGCCCACCTGATTCTTCCTCGCCGCGCCCCAGACGGATGAAACGGGACAGGCCAATTTGTTGTGCCAGACGTGCCAGCGTCTCTGTGCGCACCAGCGCGGCGCGCAGGCGAGTCAGCTCTCCCTCACGCATCTCAGGGAAGTGATGGTACAGATACTCCGCTGTGACATAGTCCAGCACGGCATCACCGAGGAATTCCAGGCGCTGGTTATCTTCCAGCACAAAGTCCGGGTTCTCGTTGATATAAGAACGGTGGGTCAGGGCGCGAATCAGCAAGGTACGATCATGGAACTTCAGACCAAGCGCGGATTCGACATAGTCAAGGTCACTCATGAACCACCTCCAGCTGTAAGGAATCCTGCACAGCGATCTTGGATGCGCGCCACAACCTCCTCCGTATCCGCGGTGAAGTGGACAAAATCGAGCAGGTCGGTATCGATGGTGAGCACCGGGCATAGCGTAAAGGTTGCGATCCAGTTCTCATACAGTATATTCAGACGTTCCAGATAGCCAGGTGAGATGTGTCGTTCGAAATCACGCCCGCGCAATGCAATTCGTTGTAATAACACGGGCACAGACGCTTTCAGATAGACGAGCAGGTGTGGCGGCGGCAGCATCTGGCGGAACACCTCATACAGAGCGACATAGGTAGCATAGTCGCGCGCGTCCATATGGCCCTGTTCATATAAATTGCGTGCGAAAATTTCAGCATCTTCGTACACGGTGCGATCTTGCACAACGGGATAGGGACTGCACACAATCTTCTGGTGATGACGTACGCGGCGTGTCAGGAAGAACACCTGCGAATGGAAGCTCCAACGGCGCATATCCTCGTAGAAATCAGCCAGATAGGGATTCTCTGCCACTGCCTCGTAGAGAGGCTGCCAACTCAAACGCTGCGCCAGCAAAGTGGTCAAACTGCTTTTACCCACTCCGATATTGCCGGCAATTGCCACGAAGCACTTGCTCATGACCAGCCACAAACGCCCCTATGGACATCTACGCCCAGCGACGCAGGGCTTTATCACTGCGCTCCCGCCCAATCTTAGAGGAGCAGAGGGTTATTGCCCATATTCGGTGGCATAGCGCTGGCGCAGTTTGTGCACCAGCTCGTCAGGAATGATATCCGGCTCACCTAACTGCTTGGCGATCCATACCGTGTGGGCGACATCTTCCACCATCACGGCAGCCTTGACCGCTGCCTCGGGAGTCGGCCCCACCGTGAAGACACCGTGGTTTTTGAGCAGGATGGCGGGCGATGAGCCGATGTTTTCTACCACAACGCGGCCGATCTCCTCACCGCCGATGAGGGCAAAACCGCCACACGGGATGGTGCCACCGAACTCGTCCGCGATGGCAGTCAGATAGACCGGAATCGGTTGCCCTACGGCAGCGAAGGCTGTGGCATAGGGAGAGTGGGTGTGTACAATGCCGAACACATCCGGCCGGTGGCGGTAGATATAGAGGTGGGATGCCGTGTCAGAGGAGTACTTCAAGTTACCTTCGACAATCTCTCCATCCAAGTTCACGATGACCATATGTTCTGGGCGTAAGTCCTCGTAACGCACGCCGCTGGGCTTGATCACGACGTACCCGGTCTCTGGGTCACGACCGCTCACATTGCCACTTGTCCAGGTCACCAGGTGGTATTTTGGCAGCTCCAAATGCAAACGCCAGATCTCTTCACGTAATTGTTCGAGCACGGTTTTATCACCCTTTTTCGATTGGAATGGAATGGATCATCGATTCAGAAAGCACGTCTATATATTCACAGATCGCTGGATCAAAACGATTTTAACCCGAACGCACCGCTTCAATGAAAGCCACCATGTTCTCCACCGGAACATCGGCAGGGATGTGATGCGAAGGTGCAATGATGAACCCCCCGCCTCGCCCGACCTCGTCCATCAAGCGTCGTGCTTCGTCGCGGATTTGCTGAGGGGTGCCACGTGGTAGCAAGCTCTGCACACTCATCCCGCCGTAGAAAGTGAGGCGATCACCATATTGGCGCTTTATCTCGTATACATCCATAACATCCGGCTGGAACGGGTTAAATACTTGCAGGCCGATCTCGATCAGCTCTGGAAATAGGGATTGCACCTTGCCGCATGAGTGCAGCATCGCCACTTTGCCAGCTCTTCGAACTACCGCGATCATCTGGGCAAGACGTGGTTTGATAAAGCGCCGCCACAAGGCTGGGCTAAAGAGCAACCCTTGCTGTTGACCCCAGTCGTCGCCGAAGAGCACTCCGTGGATGTCGTAGCGCAACAGTTCGTCGAGCAATTCCAAGTTATACGCCAGGATGGCATCGAAGAGCTCCTCCACCCACTCCGGTGCTTCAATCATGTCCACCAACAACTCGGCCATGCCGCGCAGGCTCCAAGCGCGCTCGAACAAGGAGAAGCCGATGTTGACGAAACGAAATCGTCTCGAATGTGCGGCGATGAAGTCGGGTAGCTCGGCAAAGCGACGGGGATCGCGCGGGTCAGGAAAAGTGTAACCTTGCAACGAGCGATCCTTCAGCGGGTAGCTTTCCGGAATGCCAATGTCGCGATCGACAGTGCGATTCCATACTACACCGAAATCTTCACGGAAGAAACCGGGACGCACCTCGGTATAGAGCGAAGGGCGACGGATCGAATAACGAACCATATCATTGTCGATCAGTTCGTCCAGATTGGTGGTGCCATAGAAAGCTCCCAGCTGACGCGCCGCCTCGCTCGTAAAGCTGATATAGTAGGGTACTCGATCCGGCTCGTGATGTTGGACTGCTCGAAACACGCGCGTGATGTGATCCGAATCGTTCATGCGTCACCCTGGCGATACGTGGGTAGCAGTGCTGAGGAACGCCTCGACCGTGGGCCAATTGGGTATCCCGCTGCGCCCTCCGGGTCGCGTTGCTTTTAGAGCTGCAGTCGCCGAAGCGATCTGGATTGCTCGAACCACTGGTTCACCAAGGGCGATGCACGCCGCATACGCGCCGTGGAAGACATCACCACAACCGGTGGTGTCTACAACTTCGACGCGATAGGCTGGAAAATAATGGACCTCACCGCCCCATTCGGCATACCAACATCCTTTCTCGCCGGCTGTCACTACGCAACAGGCGCGCTCCCGTCGGGCCAAGGCACGCACCATGGATGGGGGCTGTGTCTCTCCAGTTATCCGTGCCGCTGTTTCCATGTCCACAATCAGATGGTCTACCTGCGGGATCAGTTCGGCCATAGCGGGTGCCTGCTCGCGCTCAATATCCGCCACCACCGGGATGCCATGGCGGTGCGCTAGCATCGTGGCATACAGCCCTCCCTCGCCTGCAGTATAGTCTACGAAGAGCACACGACATTGCTCGATCAGCCGCTCGTCAATTCGCTCCGGCGGCACTGGCATATAACCCTCGGTGGTATAAAAGATGGTGCGCTCGCCGCTGGAACGGTCAACAATCACTACCGCATACACAGGACGCGCGTCAGGATGGTGCAACACAGGGGAACAATCCACCCCCTCACGCTCCAGCCCTTCCAGTACAAAATGCGAGAGCGCTTCGTTTCCTAAAATAGCAAGGTAGGCAGTGCGTACGCCCAGACGTGCCGCTGCTACCAAAGCGGTGCCGGTCAGGCCGCCCCCTTGGCGTTCTTGAGCCTGGATCGGGGTTTTGGTATTGGGGCGCGGAAAACGTTCTACGTAAAACAGGTCGTCGACAGCGGCGACCCCCAGTCCCAAGATATCCCATCGTGTGTTCATAGTCCTACACTAGCGAGTGCCTCTCGGGCGCTCTTGCCATCGTGGATGACCGCTTTGAACGCACGAACCGCCGCGGTGATATCCTGGCCGTCGAAGCCCCAGACGTTGCGCCCAATAGTCGCTCCACGTGCTCCGCTGGCGACCACTTCTGCCATCATTTGCAGCGCGGCTTCAAGTGTATCAGTACGTGGACCGCCTGCCGCGACAACCGGCACGGAACTTTCGGCGACGATTTCAGCGTGGGCACGCACATCGCCACAGTAGGGCACTTTGATGACATCCACGCCCAGCTCCAGGCCACAGTGTACCGCCCAGGCAATGTCCTCCGGCGTATGGACGATCTCCAGCGTCTGAGGATTGCGCGGGTAAATATGCAATATGACTGGCAGCTCAAAACGCGCTGCATCACGCACCAAGTCAGCCACCACTTTGAGCTGATATCCCTCGGTCTTACCATGCACGAAGGCAGCAATAGCGATGGCATCCGCCCCCAGGCGAACAGCTTCTTCTGGGGTGACTACCAACTCATAAGCCGTATCGTCAGGGCGACCAACAATTGCCTGAAGAATCAAGGGGATGCGACCGGCATACGGCGCCCACATCGTCGCGGCGATGCCCTTATGCAGCGTAATGGCGTCCGGTTGGCCTGCTGCAATGGCCGCCAGGGTATCTTTCATACGACGCAGCCCGCGAGGCAACCCGTCACCATATCCGATGAAGTGGTCTACCGCAATCGAACACAGCCGTCCTGAGGGGTGGGAAAAGACGCGATTGAGACGTACCAATTTTCCAACGTTCATTGTGTGTTACCCTTGTCATTTGGTCTGTCGATATGGTCGGTGTTCACGTGCTACTGCAAGTACACGGAAGGTCAGAAAAGACATTGCAGTCTTCGCCGCTGAGGTGCCCGCGATCGATTATGTCAGAGGATGAATCTATCATGCCCTTGCTATCTAGACAAGTCAACGGAGTACTTGCGCCAGGAGATCGTTACCACTGGCGCTCCATATGGTGTATGATTTTAGAGATTAATTTGCCAAAAGACTATCCAGAGAGAAAGTGCGGAGATGATCATCCTTCTCACCGGTGATCGCGGCAGTGGCAAAACGACTGTGTGCCAACGCTGGGCATACCAGGCACGCGCAGCAGGCTGGGATGTTGCCGGTCTTCTCTCACTGGCTGTGTTTGACAGGGGTCTCAAGCTCGCCATTGACGCATTGGACCTGCGCAGCGGGGAACGCCGCCGTCTGGCGCGGATGCGCACCGCCACGACAGTGGCAGAGGGATTGTGCACACCAGCTTGGTGTTTCGACACAGCGACGATCGCTTGGGGCAATCAAGTGCTGACACATGCCACGCCTTGCGATCTACTCATCTTGGATGAGTTGGGGCCGCTAGAGCTGGAACGCAGCCAAGGATGGACAGCTGGCATCACGGCAGTCAGCACGAAGCGTTATCGCCAGGCATGGGTAGTGGTGCGTCGCGAGCTGTTGACAGTGGCACAGCGGTTATGGCCGATGGCCTATGTGGTCGAAGTGGCGGATGCATCCCGATGGACGTGGCCATCTGTGCCGAAACGCTGATCTAACCGGCCGGTTCGCCCTCACTGAATGACTGGCAGGATGATGCGAAATAGTGCGCGATAGGAACGGTTGATACGCATGTAGGTGCCGTTCCAGCCGCCCACGGCGTACACTTCGGCATCTAGCGCTGTCACCCCCAGATTGCGCCACTGACCTAGGACGGGGGTCTCGAAGAGGCTCCACGTGTCCGTCTCAGGATTGTACTTCTCGTTGGTCAGAACAGGGCCCAACCATCCGCCGCCGATCACATACAATTCGCCCCCGAGGACAGCACCCCCCGCTCCAGCGCGCCCCACCTTCATCGGTGCTCGCGGCGACCATGTGTCACGCTGCAGATCATATGCCAGGGTCTCAACCATCTCGCGCGTCCCGTCATAACCGCCGACGACATAGATCGTCTCTCCGATCGTGCCGGCTACAGCGAAACCAAACGGATAGGGCAGCTCCGCGCGTAACACCCAGGTATCATGTGCTGGATCATATTCCTGCACAGCCGGGACAAATCGGGTTCCATCCCAACCACCGATGACATAGAGGCGTCCGCCTGACACGGTGAGGGCGTAACCACACACTGCGAATGGCAACGGCGCCGCTTCAGTCCACGTATCGACCTTCGGATTGTACACCTCTAGCTTGTCAACCGCTGTGTCGGAAGCATCACACCCACCCGGCACGTAGATCAGATCACCGATTGCCATCGCCCCTATATTCGAAACAGGTGTGCTCTTGTTGGCACGCGCTACCCAGGTATTCCTGCCCGGGATGTACATATCCACCTGTCCGGTGACCCCTCCTTCATAATTGCCTCCGATGGCATACAAGGCACCGCCGTATGCAGCCAATCCCAATCGCGTGCGCGCCAGCGGCAAATCAGCATGCTCAACCCACCGGGAAGTGAATGTAGAGAGAAGAGAAGCGTTTGTTTCAGGACGATCCGAGATCGGACTGGCTATCTCCGCCTCCGGTTGGCCGGCCTCGGTTGCTGGCAACACCACCAGGACGATCATCAGCAGCATAGCTCCTAATGCGAACAGGCGCTGCCACATCGCTACTGGCCTCACCACAGGAAGCACAGCAACTTGCTCACGCAGGCGTTCCTCAACGAATGCCGACGGTTGCGACGGTGCGATGTCAGCGCTGGGGACGGTCACCAGCCCCATCCGAATGGCCATCAAGGTCGCCTCAGTGCGCGATTGCACCCCTAATTTCTCGAAGATGCTGCGCATGTGCACCTTGACAGTGTTGACGCTGATGACCAGTTCACGGGCGATCTCTTGATTGCTGAGCCCGGTCGCAACCAGGACTAGAACCTCGCGTTCCCGTTCGCTCAGGGGGAGCTGCGCATCATCCATCTGGCTTTTTGCCCTCTCCTCACAATCCAGGAGAATCTTACGGCATGGTCATATCTCTTGACAAGTGGCTCGGAATCGGTAGATTAGGTGTAAACTACAATGCCAAAGGGGACTCTATTGAGACGTCGAAGACCGTCAGGAAATTCCCATGACCTTACCTCGGTGGAACATCTGATGTTGATCATCAGTAGCTTCACCTGGACAGGTGTTGTTCTGCTGATTTTGATCGTTGTGTGGGGATTTCAAGACGTTCAGGCACGCCGGGAGCTCCTGGAACGCAGAGGTAAGAGTCTGGCGAAGATGCCTACCGCAGTATTTTACTCGTACCTCGACGCACCTCCAGCATGGAGATCACCGGAAATCCGGCAAGGAGGAACGTCAGATCAAAACGTCGTGCCAACAGTTCAGCCTACCCCAACACCGAGACCGTCACCTACGTCTTCAAGGACACCCAGCCCCACCGCATCACCAACGCCTTCACCCTTTATCCTTATCGCTACTTCCACTCCGTCCTCCACGCCGACGCCACCTCCCACTGCAACACCCACCACGCTATCACCTGCACCTCCTATCGCACGAGAAGGGGCACCGGAGCGTCTGGTGATCCCGTCGTTAGGCATTGACACGCCTGTGGTGCCAGTGACGTGGAAGATCGTCAATGAAGGGGGCCAGACATATAGTGTCTGGCAGGTAGCAGACTACGCCGCAGGCTGGCATGTCACCAGTGCTCTGCCTGGCCAACCGGGAAACACGGTTATCTCTGGACATCACAACATCAAAGGAGAGGTATTCCGCTATCTGGCTGACATTGAAGAGGGCGCCGAGATTGACATTTACGTGGGCAGCACGCTGTATCGTTATTATGTAGAGCAAAAGATGATTGTCAAAGAGAAAGGCGAACCGCTCGAAGTCCGTCAGCAGAATGCTCGCTGGATTGGCCCGACAGATGATATCAGGCTAACGCTCATCACCTGTTGGCCTTATACCAACAATACGCATCGGGTAATCGTAGTGGCGAAGCCGCGCCCTTAGGCAGGTCAGGACTGCAGAAGCCCCCTCAGCCGTTGCCCAGCAGACCCAGCTGCGAATGATCGCCCAGAGTGAATTTGTATGCACGTGGTCGGATAGGAGACCGTTGGATCACCACGTGGCGTCCGATCAAGCTATCCTCAATGCGCTGATCGAGATCGCGTATCTGGCTGTATTCTAACACTATAGAACGGCTCACCTCGGCGTTTTCGATCACCACATGGTGATAAATAGAAGTAAACGGGCCAATATAGGCGTTGATAATGCGACTGTGTTCTCCGATGATTGCCGGACCGCGAATCACGCTATTGATCACTTCGGCTCCCTTTTCAATGATCACCCGGCTGTCCACCTGAGAAGCGCGATCCACATACCCTTCAATACACGGAGTGAGCTCCTCAAGCACCAAGCTGTTTGCTTCCAACATATCGCCAGGCCGGCCCGTGTCGATCCACCATCCACGGTGAATATAGGGATGCACTGTGTAGTTATGCTCAATAAGCCATTGAATTGCGTCTGTGATCTCCAGCTCACCGCGCCAGGATGGTGTGATGTGTTCCACCGCTTCAAAGATGTGATGATTGAACATGTAAATGCCCACCAAGGCCAGGTCGCTGGGGGGGTCTTTGGGCTTTTCAACCAGCCGAATGACACGCCCTTGCTCGTCCAGCTCAGCCACACCATATTGCTCGGGCATATCGACGTGGGTGAGCACGATCTGGCAATCATAATCGCTGTTGGCAAACTCGGCGATGAGCCCACTGATGCCTCCTTGAATGACGTTATCCCCCAGGAACATCACGAACCGCTCCTCCCCCAAGAAATCACGTGAGATCTTGACCGCGTGCGCAAGCCCCAGAGGCGCCTCTTGGCGAATATATGTGACCCGCACACCCCACCGATCTCCGCGACCGACTGCACGGCGGATTTCCTCTTCTGTATCGCCCACCACGATGCCGATCTCTGTGATCCCGGCATCGCGGATGCACTCGATAACACGAAACAGGATCGGTTTATTCGCTACCGGGATCAGCTGTTTGGCACTGGTGTAAGTCAATGGATACAAACGAGTACCCTTGCCCCCGCTGAGAACGAGTCCTTTCACGTTCGTGCTCTCCTTCAGCGATAGTTGGGATAATAACCACCGAAACTGCGATCAAAAGGTGCGTTGAGCAACACCGAGCCCACCAGCCAGGCATTCACCTTGTCCAACCGATCTTTGGCAGCGCGCACGTGGTCACGTCGTGTGTTGCCTGCTTCCACAACCAGAAGTACCCCATCCATCTTGCTTGCCAATAGAGAAGCATCGGTCACCGCTATCAACGGCGGAGCGTCGAAGAGCACCATGTCCGCCTGTTCGCGTAGAAGAGCGATGACCTCTTCCATACGACGCGTCGCCAACAGCTGGCTAGGAATGGACGGCAAAGGCCCGCTGGTCAACACCTTCAAGGTCGTGTTAGGAATGGATTGCAGAGGAAGATCAGAAGCAGACAGGGCACCCCGAAATAAATCGGTCAGCCCGCGCTCATTGGGCAAGCCGAATATGGTGTGCAGACGCGGCCGTCGCAGGTCTGCATCCACGACGATAACTGAGCGTTCGCCGTCCGCCAATGCCACTGCCAGATTGGCAAGTGCCAGGCTCTTGTCCTCTTTGGGACTGGGTGACGTCACCAACAAGGTACGCAATGTTCGGTCAACAGCGGCGAATTCAAGGTTGACGCACAACGCACGATACGCCTCTGCTGCTGGCGACGTCGGAGCAGTTAAGGTGATAATCTGATCCATCGTTTGCGAGCACCCTTCCTCGTGTTTAATAGCCCACGCACAGGCACTATGCGCTGCGCCTGACAGTCGCCAGCTTGCGCTCTGCTGTCCGACCCCCACCCTCGGAAGTAACAGGCGGAATCACACCCAGCACCGTCACCTGGACAGTTCGTTCGATGTCTGCATCAGTGCGAATGACATCCTGTTCCAACCATTCCAGGAAGAACACCACCAGCAGGCCGACCAGCAACCCCACTAGCCCCCCCGCCAGGGTATTGATCCGTGTGTTAGGGGAGTACTGCTGATAGCCCAGATTCCACACCGAATCCAAGATGCTCACCTCAATGCGGTCGCGCTTGTCCTGGCGCTGGTTCCATGCGTCCCGATCTTCCACGAAAACTTCGGCCATAGTCTGGGCGATGGTCATCGCAACCTGTGGATCGGTGTCACGTGCTTCAATCTGGAGGGTGAACGTATCCGCTGCTGGGCTGACGAACAATTTGCCCAACAGAGTGGTGGTATCCATATCCAGTTGGGCACGGTCGATCACTTCTTGGGCCATCTTGTGGGTACGAATGTTCTCGGCGTAATTGCGCAGCAAGTCCTTGGTGGTGTTGCTGAGTCCCCAATCGGCGCGTGCCGGATTGACACTCAGCTTGACACTGGCGCTGTAAACGGGTGTTTGCATTTTGCTGACAGCAAAAGCTGTGACCGCGGCCACAATTGCGACCAGGATGGCAATCCAACCCCGTTTGGTCAAAATCCGCAGGTAGTCCACCAGCTCCATAATGAAAATACACTCCTGCTACGAAATAATAACATCACCACCGGCCGGGCACCTCGGCCAACACACTGATCCCCATCGCCTCTAATTCCGACTTGTTCCTCACGCTGTCGTCCAGATAGTCCAGCAAGAAGCACAGCGCCACGCCTACCAACACAGCCAGAAGCAAACGCACTGGCAGGTCGAGCCGTTGCGTAAGGCTGGGTGGCAGTGGCGCGACGCGTGGTCCGTCAAAGAGGCGAACCACAGGTTGCAGAGTCCCCAGGCGGCCAAAATAGGCAGGAGATTCTTGCTGTAACACCTCGATCGCCGCCTGGAGGATAGCACGCGCTTGATCTGGATCGCTCCACGTAACCTGAATTTCCACTACGCGGTGGACTTGTTGTGAGGATGTGGAGCTCTGAATGATGCCAGGCGGCACCGCGACACCCTGTGCAGCCAGCCGCTCACTGATCATACGTGCCACCACATCCCCGGTCACAAAAGCGCTGAAGTCATCCACCAGGTATTCGGTCGCCTGCGGAGCAGTGAGCCTTGGATCAAACCCCATCCCTTCCACTTGCTGTAGCGGCGGCACATCCACTAACACCCGTGCTGATGCTGCAAATTGGGGTATCCCGGGTTGGCGCAGCACAAGGCTGATAAGCAAAACCACCGCCGACAGCCCTAAAGGCAACCAGAAACGTTTCCGGATGATGGCTGCGTATTGCCGAAGTTCCATAGGATGCTCATACGGGAGTGTAGATAATTTCGTGCATTCCGTCAAACTAGCGTATATGGAACTCTTCCCAGCACCGCGCGACGAAAGCCAGCAACTCCTGTTTGAAGCGTTCGACACCGAAGCGTTGGGCATGGAGGTGCAGATGCACTGGATCAAACCGCATCGCGTCCAGTCGGTGCACTGCCTCGACCAGGGATTCGACCGTCTGCTCAGGAAACAGCACACCTGTCTCCCCATCGATGACGGTGTCCAGAGCCCCGCCACCAGCGTAGGCGATGACGGGCCGTCCAGCTGCCTGAGCTTCCACCGGTGCGATGCCGAAATCCTCGCAGCCCGGGAAGACAAATGCCTTACAGTGGGCCAGCAAATGTGCAACCTCCCGCTCGGATAGGCGTCCGGTGAACTGAATAGTGGGACCGGCGAGGCGCTGCAGTGTTGCCCGATCACGGCCGTCTCCCACCACGATGAGCCGACGACGCAACCGGGTAAAGGCTTGCACTGCCAGATCGATTCGCTTGTAGGGCACGAGACGAGACACAATCAAGTAGTAATCACCTGGTGGCGCCTCGGAAGGGTGGTAACGCTCCGTACGCACAGGCGGATAAATAATGACCGAGTCGCGCGCATAATAGCGTGCAATGCGCTGCTGAACTTCCCGAGAAATTGCCACGAAGTGGTTCACCCCATCTGCCGCACGCCTGTCCCATTCGCGCAGCCACCGGATCAGAGGTCGCAGTGCAACACGCGCTACGACACTGATTTCCTCGCGGCTGATATAGGCGTCATAATCCCACACATAGCGGGTCGGGGTCAGGCAATAGTCGATGTGGAGCTGATCCCGCTCGGTACGCACACCGTGACAGAATCCACTTTTGTTGGAAATCACCAGATCATATCCCCGCACGTCCATACTGCGCACAGCAAATGGATAGAGCAGGAGATACGCTTGATGATAGCGGTAGATGCCAGGTGCTCGATTCAACCATGTAGGACGGATGTCCCAAGACCGATAACGTTCTGGCATTCCTTCGCGCCAGTACATCGTGGTAAAGACAGGAGCACCTGGAAACATCTCGACCAAGGTTTCCAGGACCAGTTCAGCGCCCCCGAGCTGGTTGAGCCAGTCGTGGACGAGCACGATCTTTGCTTGCTGAAGTGACTTACGGATTATAGGGGCCACCGATGGCGGCCGGTCCGAGCACAGTGAACTCGCCGCTGGCCAGGAGCTGGGTGCTGACATACAGTTCAAGCCGGTATGTACCGGCGCCCACCGGTTTGATAAATACATAGGAACGGTCCTGCGACCCCCATTCCCAGACACCCTCTTCACGCAGGAATTCCATCCCGTTATAGTACCAAACCTGTGTCCACGGCACCCCCTTGCGCATACCCTGGAATGGGAACACGGCATAGATTCGCCTCACCGTGTTGGAAAAAACTTGCGTGGGGCTGATGGGCATCCGACGGTCATCAATCTCGGCAGCAAAGGTGATGGGCCCTAGGGCAACACTGGGCGGAGGCGGCACAGGCGACCGCACGGGGGTCGACGTCGGGGTGGCCTCAGGCGTCGGCGTAGGAGTGGCTGACGAAGTCGGTGTAGGCGTTGGAGGCTCAGGCATCGCGGTAGGCGAGAACGTCGGTGTGGGCGAATGTGTCGCAGTCGGAGATGGTTGAGATGGCTGCGTCGGCATGGGCGTGGCCGTGCGCATTGCTACAGAGGCAATCTGGGTGGGCGTCGGAACGGCAGTATCCAGATTCGCTCCTCCTACCGATGCCGAAGTTTCAGAAGGTGCCGTTTGCACAACGGGTGCTTTGATGGTTAGCGCTTCTGCTAGCCACGCCACTTCCTGGGAGAGGTCGACGTGAAGCTCGGGCAGGACAGGCTGAGCATATCCGAAGAAGCTCAGTGCCGTGCCAACTGCAATCAACGCCGCAATCGCTGCGCCGAAACGGGCACGTCGCGCTCGCGCCAGGCCTTCCTCTCGAACAATTGGAAAGATGCTGGAACGCGCTTCGCTTATAGAACGGGATGCCATACCGAGGAGGAGAAACATGAGCAGCAGACATCCCACTGCCACAATCGCAAGCAAGAGGGACACCATAAGCATCTCCTTCATCCCCCGGTCGCGAAACCCTGTTCCCCTTGGTGGTGTGCCTTCACAGCCACGGGTTTCAGACCGTCACAAGATGACCTCATTATGAATGAGAAGAGTATAGATGCTCTAATGTGGCATGTCAAACCAGCCAATGCGAAAGGTGTATCCTTCGCGGTAGAGCTTCGCCGCTGACCATCGAAAGACCAGGACACGAGGGGTGAATTTTTTCTCTCTATCGCTCCTAGTATAATGCATTTCTGATAGAAAATTCGGAGTTGTTGTTCTACAAAAAATGGAGCTAGTTATGCGCGTAGCAAATTTGGCTGAGCAGATTGATCGCCTGACGGCACCTGGTGAGCTGTATGAAAAGCTGGAAGGGGATAAAGTGCGCTGCTTTGCGTGCGCGCATCGTTGTCTGATCCGGGACGGACAACGCGGCATCTGTCAGGTACGCTTCAATCGCGCGGGTACACTGTATGTCCCTTACGGCTATACGGTGGGGCTCAATCCAGATCCGATTGAGAAGAAACCCCTCTATCATGTGCTGCCCGGCGCGACAGCTTTGACATTTGGCATGCTAGGCTGTGATTTTCACTGTCCTTTCTGCCAAAACTGGCTGACCACCCAAGCATTGCGCGATGAAGCGGCCGGGGTGCCACCACGTCCCATAACTGCTGAGCAGGTGATCGATCTGGCGCTTCAGAGCGGTTCGCGCGCGGTGATCAGCTCTTATAATGAACCGCTGATCACGGCGGAATGGGCGGCAGCTATTTTCAAGCTGGCCAAGCAGGCAGGATTGCTCACCGGTTTTGTCTCCAATGGTCATGCTACCCCCGAGGTGCTCGACTACCTGCGCTCGGTGACAGACTGTTACAAAGTGGATTTGAAGAGCATGCGCCAGGAGAACTATCGTCGTATGGGCGGTCAGCTGCGTCACGTGTTGGCGACAATTGAGGGGCTACATCAACGCGGCTTTTGGGTGGAAGTGGTGACGTTGGTGATCCCCGGTTTCAACGACTCAGATGCCGAGTTGCGTGAGACTGCCAATTTCATCGCCAGCGTCTCGCCCGATATTCCGTGGCACGTCACCGCGTTTCATCGTGACTATAAAATGCGTGATACAGATAACACACCACCCCGTACGCTATTGCGCGCTGCAGAGATCGGGGTACAAGCCGGACTACATTTTGTCTATGTAGGCAACATTCCCGGACACCTGCCCCAATGGGAGACCACTTGGTGCCCGCAATGCCGCACTGCGCTGGTGGTACGTTATGGCTATTGGATCGAGTCTTACAACATCACCTCTGATGGACGCTGCCCGAAGTGTCAAACAGCTATTCCAGGACGTTGGTGGACACACGAACAGCGCCGATAACAGGTAACGCTGTCGTCACCCATGATTCTCGTCCGAATCGGCGTAGCCATATGCGCCGATCAGAGGGACAAAAGCCACCGGTGTGAGATACTCAGTGCGCAGATGAGAACCGTGACGCGTGATACGCATTAAATCCTGATAGCCGGTTGGTCCGATGGGGATCACAAGATGGGCACCGTCGGCCAGCTGTTCAATAAGCGGGGGTGGTGGCTCAGGTGCCGCTGCGGTCACGATGATCGCGTCAAAGGGTGCTTCCTCAGGCCAGCCTTGACTGCCATCTCCCACACGATATTCGATGTTGTCATAGCCCAGCTCTTGTAATATGCGTTGCGCCCGCTCGGATAGCTCAGGCAAGCGCTCGATCGTGTACACGCGTTCTGCTAGACGGCTGAGGATCGCCGCCTGATAACCCGACCCCGTGCCTATCTCAAGTACCCGATCATGCGGTTCGAGCTCCAGCTGTTCGGTCATATAAGCTACGATATAGGGCTGAGAAATCGTCTGTCCAAGCCCGATAGGCAGGGGGTGATCCTGATATGCCATGCTCCATATATTGGGAGGCACGAAACGGTGACGAGGGACTTCACGCATCACCTGTAGCACACGCTCATCTTTAATGCCGCGTCGTACCAGCTGTTGCTCAACCATGCGCTTGCGCGCTTCTTCAAAACTGAAACTATCCGCCACGGCTGGCAATCTCCAGGGGGTCATTAAATTTCATGTAACCATATAATCCCTAACCCAGCAAGCTGTGCTGGCTAGTCAGCATTATATCCACCTATCAGTTAAGTGTTTGGGATAATTTGGGATAGTTTGGGATATCCCTTTGGGATAGATCACTCCGATCCAGACGTACAGCCTCACGGAGATGGATAGCAAGGGGGCGGGAGAAGTATTGAGGTGGTAGGTCGGCTGAAGAAGGAGGGGGTTGTCTCTTATTTCAGAATATAATAAGTACCACGTTTGTCACCGATCTTGAGCAAGAGGTTCTTTTCCACTAGATCGGCGAGGTCCAGACGCAAAGTCTCTGGAGATACGGATGGGCATAGATCGCGATATTCGCGGTTTGTGATACGTCCGAATTCGCGCACGTAAGCTAACGCGCGCATCTGGCGCTCGTTCATATTGTGTTCCCATGCCTGCACAGGGGGACGTTCACGTGTATTGCGCAACGTCACGGTGAACGAGTATGGAGTCGCTTTGAATTCAGGTGCGGGATGCCCGTGCTGCAACATCTCCTCGATCATACGATCGATGCCCAGTCCGAGCTCCTCAATGTAGCCCCATTGGAAAAGCCCAGCCACGATGCGCGGATTGCGTGAGAAGTGCTCCTCGACAATGTTATCCACGGTGATGTAACCGGGCAGTCCACCAGGACTGATGACCTCCAAGCGGTCTTCGAACATGCGAATCTCAACACGTCGTCCAGTGAGGCGATAATCACGGTGAGCGATAGCGTTTACCAACGCCTCGCGCACCGCAAATGGAGGATACTCGGGCAGTTCCTCACGCTTCAGACCGACCACCACGGCGCCCACACGCATCTCCTGCCAGGTGATGTTCCAAGCCGCCTCCACGAGTCGCGCCAGGGGACCTTCCAGCTCTGCCCGCCGGCCATATCCAGGCAGACCATTTTTGCCGCGGGGCTCACTTCCCTCGAAACGCACAAAGACGATGCCACTTTGGGGCAAGAACTCTTGAGGCCGTTTCCCAAACAGCAACAATCCCGAAATAGTGGGGACCCCCGTCTCAGTCAGAGCGCCGATGCTGATCAGGTGCTCGTCGACGGAACCTCTAATAGGATGGCGACCGCGCTCACGACGCTTGTTAAGGTACTCTTCGATGATGAAATCATCCAGATCCGACCGCGTGGCGCCCTGCACTGGCTCAGCTTCGAAATCCCCGGTGGATTTTGTAGCGGCCAGCTGGCGGATGGCGTCTCCACCCAGTGGCATGTTAAGCACGCCATGGCGTACCAGGACGCGTCCATCGGCCAGGCTGTGTAACTCCGGGCTGCGCGGTACCGTGATGTGTATAATCGTTCCTTGTGCGAGTTCCGATTGACCCCACTGGGTGACCACAGGTGGGCGGCACATGCCCAGGGCGCGTGCCAGCATAGCCTCGACTTCCTCGGGTAACAGCGCAGTGTGCACAACTCCGTGTGCATCAATGCCCAACAGCACGGTGCCGCCATCTGCGTTGGCAAAAGCGACCAACGTTTCGGCCAGAGTTTCCGCGTCCGGCACGGGTAGAAAAGCGGTGGTCTGGTTAGCCCCGCGTGCCAGTAGATTGGTCAGAGTCGTGCGCATCGCTCATAAGGTCCTGTTTCAGTTTACGCATTACCTCACGCAGCACATTGATGCTACGACGCTCACCACTTTCTACGTCCTCGTAATACCAATGTTCCCATCCGTTACACGGAGCTCCCTCAAGCCGAGAAGCGACTTGATGGATGGAACCGGTTAGATCGCCACATCGCAGCGACCCATCCGCCAGTACAGTGGCGCTTATCTGTCCCTCTGACCCCAGATACAGAAACTGCCCCGGACGAATCAGACCACATTCTACCAACATTCCGAAAGGTATGCGTCTGGGACGCCGTGTGCTAGGGAGCATCAGACTCTCGGACGGAACGGGTTGTACTTTCTCGATGCGAGCAAGGGCTATTTCCACGTAGGTGCTCTCACGTTCAATACCGATCCAATGACGTCCCAACCGCTTGGCCACAACACCTGTGGTGCCACTCCCAAAGAAGGGATCCAGCACCACGTCACCTGGGTTAGAACAGGCTAGGATGATTCGGTATAGGAGCGCTTCGGGCTTTTGAGTGGCATGAGCTTTCCGCCCGTTAATACGCACACGCTCATCACCCGTACAAAGGGGTATCTCCCAATCGCTGCGCATTTGTCTTTCGTCGTTGAGGTGCTTCATCGCATGGTAGTTGAAGGTGTACCGTGCGCCGCGTTTCTTCTGTGCCCAGATGAGCGTCTCGTGCGCATTAGTGAAACGCACACCACGAAAGTTGGGCATCGGGTTGGCCTTGACCCAAATGATATCGTTGAGGATCCAGAAGTCAAGATCCTGCATCAGGCGACCGATGCGGAAGATGTTGTGATAAGTGCCAATGACCCAAATAGTTCCGGTGCTCTTGAGCACGCGCTGACAAGCGCGCAGCCAAGCTTCAGTAAATGCATCATAGGCAGCGAAATCGGAAAATCGATCCCATTCGTCGTCCACCCCATCCACGCGGGTCGAATTGGGCCGCCACAGCTCCTGCCGCAGCTGCAAATTATAGGGTGGGTCGGCGAAGATCAAGTCGATACTGTCCGGCGGCAATCGCTCAAGCACCTCGACACAGTCACCTAACACAACTTGATCCAATGGTAGCCAGGTCATCGAATTCCCTCGCCGGTTTGTCTACGTGTTACCAGTTTCTCGGTCCGTGGTAGCCGCATCAAGGTTTATCAACATTCCACAAGCGCAGCTGATAGGGTGGCCGATGCCCATCAAGCAGAATAAACGGTGCTGCACGACTGATCGATACGCCCAACGCACGCAAGTCAGATAGATCGCGCAGCCTGCCACGACGACGTGCTTCCAAAATAGCATCCGCGGTGCGCGGACCGATGCCCGGCACGCGCAATAGCTGTGGGCGACTGCAGCGATTGACCTCCACCGGTTGCTGCGCGAGATGAGCGCGTGCCCATGCCAGCTTGGGATCCACATCCATAGGCAATTTGCCCTCGGGATCGAAAGGGAGCTCCTCCACAGCAAATCCATAGAAGCGTATCAACCAATCGGCCTGATATAAACGGTGCTCACGTCGCAATGGTGTGGGAGGTAAGTGGTCGAGTGGCGTCCCTGGCACCGGGCTGAAAGCGGAATAGTAAGCCCGTGACAACCCTACCTCTCGATAGAGGCGGCTGGCTGTGCTCAGCAGATCACGGTCACTCTCTCCTGCAGGACCTACCACAAACTGGGTCACCAAGCTTGGTGAACGTCGGCCGGGTGGTGTCACCTGCACCAACCGATGTACCCGTTGCAGTGCGGCTAGTAGCTCCATCTCAAAATTCTTTTGTGGAGCAATGGTGGCCAGGTGTACGGGATCAGGTCCTTCCAAGTTGACTGAGACACGGTCGGCCAAGTGCACTGCCTGTTCGATTTGAGCTTCCTCAGCACCTGGCATGATTTTCAAGTGGACGTAACCGCGATACATATACTTGCGGCGTAGCAATTCCACTGTCGTCAGCATCGGTTCCATTGTACGGGTGCCTCCGCCGACCAGTCCACTGCTGAGGAAAAGGCCACGAACAATACCCGCTCGTTGCATTGCGTCGAAGGCGCGTGCCAGCTCTTCCGGTGTTAGTTTGAGACGCGGCACCCCGTCGTGCCCGGCGCGAAATGCACAATAGTGACAATTGCGTTCGCAAACGCTGCTCTGCATCGTGCGTAGCACAGGGATTGGGCCTTCGGGTCGTTGCACCTGCACGATGCCAGTGTGCAGAAAGTCTACTTTGGCACGCGTCACCACCTTTGCGCACTGATCACCATCACACTCCAGCACGGCCAGTCGGCTGAGGAGCTCAATCTTTTCCCGGGCGTCAGGTACACGTACGATCTGCACATCTCTATCATAGCACATTCGTTCTAATTGTCAAGAGCTGACCTGAGGCGTTAAAAATCTTTCGTCCACTCATATTTTGGTAGGAAAATGGTGTGATGAATAAATGTGGAGTGAATGTTCTCGACATCCCATTAATAGTTTTCTCATTTGCATGGCGTTTATTGTGTACACCTTCCTGTCGAGCTGGTTCAGCTATGGATGATGCCTTCCCCATTGAGGCAGGGTTTGCGTCCATCACCTGGTAACGATCTCTGGACACAAGCACTACATTCATTGACATAGCTAGAGTTACTATAGTATGATTAGATTTGAAGAGTATTTGGCACAGATGTGCGACGGAGAGGTTATTATGGAAAAAATGGCGCCGGCATTACATCAGAAGTTGGGAGCGTCTCCTGACAGTATCGTGGCGTTGATCGTGCGTACCGATGGGGACCCGGCACGTTATCTACCCCGGCTTGCCGAGTTAGGCTTTGCCGTGGGACATCAGTTCCGTCTCCTGCCAGGAGTATCTGTGCGGGGGCGTGCACGTGCCGCTTTGTCTCTACTGGACGAAGCATGGGTCCTTCGCATTGAAGAAGACCACCCTGTCGCCGCGATGTAAAGCGCAGGAGAAATGATGATGACCTATAAAATCTCACCCGATCTGCAGCTGCGCATGCGCTCAGCTGCGACAACACAACCTCTCCGGATCATTGTACGTCATCGGCAACCCACTGCCTTTATGAGCGCAGCCGCTCATGCCCTCAGGGCGGGTGAGATCGCTATCCGTCGTCAATACCGTCTGGTCTCGGCGACCGCTTTGGAGATCCCAGCTGCGCATCTTGATACATTGGTCCAAGACGATACAGTGGAGTACATCTGGCCTGATCTTCCGGTGCACACTTGCTTAGATGTGTCTGTGCCGCGCATCCGTGCGCCTCAAGTGTGGAACTTGGGATTGCGCGGTGAAGGGATCCGCATCGCAATCTTGGACACCGGGATTGATCCTCAGCACCCCGATTTCGCCGGACGCATTGCAGCGATAACCAGCTTTGTGGGTGGTGACGGCAGTGACGACAATGGACATGGCACTCATGTGGCAGGGATCGCCGCCGGAAGCGGCGCCGTCTCCAACGGTCGCTTCCGCGGCGTGGCGCCGGAAGCCAGCCTGTACGTCGCCAAGGTCCTGGATGCCAACGGTGATGGTCTGAT
Organism: Ardenticatenia bacterium; assembly: GCA_003130875.1. Classification (GTDB taxonomy): domain Bacteria; phylum Chloroflexota; class Anaerolineae; order 4572-78; family NAK82; genus NAK82. The sequence goes on along the minus strand of QEXY01000005.1, from coordinate 25,911 downwards.
GAGCAATGTAATGGCGGGAATCGAGTGGGCGGTGACTCAAGAAGTGCATGTAATCAATCTGTCGTTGGGCGGTGATACACCAGGTGATGGTTCCGATGCGCTTTCCACCTTGTGTGACCAGGTGGTGCGTCAACTCGGCATCGTGATATGCGTCGCGGCTGGTAACAATGGACCTGCCAATTCCACCATTGGTGCTCCAGGCGTCGCGCGTCGCGTGATCACCGTTGGCGCTGCAGACGACACCGATCATGTGGCCCAATTCTCCTCGCGCGGTCCCACTTTAGATGGCCGCCTGAAGCCGGACATTGTTTTTCCGGGTACAGGCATCGTCTCAGCACGTGCCGCCAATGCCCGGGTAGGACGGCCAATACAGCCCCATTATGCCGAGCTATCCGGCACTAGCATGGCAACCCCTCACGCCACCGGCGCTGTGGCGCTGCTTTTGCAGGCGAATCCCAACCTGAAACCAGAAGATGTGAAGCGCGCATTGTTAGGAGGCGCTCTTGATCTCAACGAGATGCCCACCGCACAAGGCAGTGGACGCGGTGATGTGTTGGGTGCCTATCAGCGCGCTATGCGTCCCATACCCACCCAGCTGGAAGAGGCTGACACGGAAAATTGGTGGGGGTCGCTGCGACGCTTGCTGGGTAATATTGGGTGAGCCCATGACCTTGCTGCATCCTTTTGCCTCCTATGAGGCCCATCCGCGTTATGCAATCCAGTACTGATACTCCCTTGCTCTCGGTGATTATTCCAAATTGGAACGGGGCTCGTCACCTGCCGACCTGTCTCGACGCGTTGCGCGAACAGTCTTACCTACGGATGGAGGTTATCGTCGTAGACAATGCCTCTGCAGATGAGTCACAGGAGTTGCTGAGAACGCGCTACCCAGAAGTGCGCACATTGGTGTTGGAACGAAATGTGGGGCTCACAGGCGCCATGAATCGAGGTTTCCAACTGGCTCGCGGCGAGCTCATCGCTTCGCTTAACAACGACACTCAAGTGACACCCACATGGGCGAACCAACTGGTCCATGCTTTGCAGAAGCACCCTGAAGCAGGGATGGCCGCCAGCAAAATCCTGTTGTTCGATCGACGGGATGTGCTCCACTCAGCTGGGGATATGTACAGCATCGACGGTATTCCGGTCAACCGTGGTGTGTGGCAACGAGATGAGGGACAATTCGATCGAGAGGAGTATGTGTGGGGCGCGTGCGGTGGAGCAGCGCTCTACCGCCGCGAAATGCTCGAGGACATCGGTTTTTTCGATGAAGAGCTGTTCATGTATTGCGAAGATGTCGATCTAAATTGGCGTGCCCAGTTGGCCGGCTACCGATGCATCTTCGTGCCTCAGGCAGTGGTTTACCACAAGTTGAGTGCCACAGGCGGAGGCAAGATCGCCAGCTATTTCACCGGACGTAACACCATCTGGGTGCTGGCGAAGAATTATCCCGAGGCATTGTGGCGACGGCACTGGCGGAAGGTGGTCTATGCGCAATGGCGTATTGCCCACGAAGCGCTCAGAGCCTGGAAAGGTGAAGCGGCACGTGCCCGGTTACTCGGCCAGCTGGCAGGATTGCTGGGATTACCCCATTGGCTGAAGAAACGACACGCGATACGGCGTTTGTCACGCGTTCCAGTAGACGTGATCGAGCAACAGCTATTGACTCAATGGCTTCCCTGATCAGTAATGTACCACCACAGGTGTTCCCACCTCTGCCCAGTTAAACAGCCACTCCGCATCTGCAACCGAAAGATTAACACAGCCGTGACTCATCGGCCGGCCAAAGTTGCTATGCCAATAGGTGCCGTGGAGGGCATATCCGCGGTAGAAATACATAATATAGGGCACATTCGGCAGATAGTACCCTGGCCCCGACATAGGCGCCGAGACATATTTCGCATAAATGCGATAGGTGCCCATAACAGTGGGTGTCGCTGGCAGACCTGTGGAGACGAGTGTCTGAAACACCAACGTTTGCCCGGCATAAGCACGTAAGACCTGATGGGTCAGATCTACATCAATCCACTTACCACCATAGTCCGCCACAGGTGGAGTGGGAGGTACTGGAGTCGGTGCTGCGACACTGCTGGGTATCACCAGCCGCTGACCGACGTAAATGAAGTTAGGGTTTGCCAGCCGGTTCGCCGCCATTAAAGCGGCCACTGTCGTGCCATAACGCAATGCAATCGAGGAGAGCGTATCTCCACGCTGTACTACATAGGTGCTCCCGCTCGGAACAGAGGGTGCACCGGGTATTGGCGCTGCACCTGGGATGATGAGTCGTTGTCCGACATACACCCACGCATTCCAACGCAGCCCGTTCGCAGCGGCCAGCCGGGCCAGCGAAATGCCATAGCGTGCTGCAATGCCAGTTAATGTGTCGCCGGGCTGCACGACATAGACAACACCATCCTGGGCATGAGCGGTTGCCATCGGCAGAGACGCCCATACTAAGATAACTGCACACAGGAGCACCGCCAGCCCTTTCCATGTCCTTCCGAGAAGCCCCGTTCCTCTGTTTGCACAAGACTTCATTGACGTCACCTCCTCCCATTAGCTGCGATGAACTTACATAATACGATATTATTGGATATCATAAAGCATAACCATTGCACGGCACGCGGCCTGAGATTTTTGTCCGGAGGAATTACTTATGATTGTGTCACGTGAAGAGCTGGAACAATACGAGATCGAACACCTGGCACCTTATGCGATGAAAAGTCGCTACACGCGAGGACGCGAATACCCCGAAGACGAGCATGCTTACCGTACTGTTTATCAACGCGACCGTGATCGCATCCTGCATACCACCGCCTTCCGAAGATTAGAATACAAAACACAAGTGTTCATCACCAGCGAGGGTGATTACTACCGCACACGCCTCACCCACACTTTGGAGGTTGCCCAAATTGGGCGCACCATTGCGCGGGCGCTGCGCGCCAACGAGGACCTGACAGAAGCCATCTGTCTGGCACACGATCTGGGGCACGGTCCTTTTGGCCACAGCGGGGAAGCCACCCTCAACACGCTTATGAAAGACCACGGTGGATTCGACCACAATATACAAAGCTTACGCATCGTTGAAAGGCTAGAAAAACGCTTCCCTGAGTTCGATGGGCTCAACCTCTCCTGGGAAGTGCGTGAGGGTATCATGAAACACGAGACGGAATACGATTGCCCCCCTGCCACCTCCGAGGAACCGTGCCATCGCGGCACATTGGAATGTCAAATTGTTAATGCTGCTGACGAGATCGCTTACATCACATCAGACTTGGATGATGGGTTGCGCTCCGGTTTGCTTCTGCCCCGTCAACTGAGGGAAGTGACCCTATGGGGCGAGATCGTCCATGCGCTGGACATCGATGTGGCCACAGGTCTTTCTGAACTGGACCGCCACCGCATCATTCGCCGTATGATCGGCCAAGAAGTGACCGATTTAATCGCCGCAACCGACGAACGATTGCAGGATTGTCACACATGCTCTCCTGATGATATTCGCGCCCTGCCTGAAAACGTTGTGGCTCACAGTCAGGCTATGCAACGTCACAATCGCGAGATAAAGGACTTTTTGTATCACAACCTTTACCGTCACTGGCGCGTCATGCGCATGGCAAGCAAAGCACAGCGTCTGCTTTCGCGTCTCTTCCGTCTCTACTTGGCAGAGCCGTGGTTGCTACCCGAACAGGTGCAAGAACGGGTGATCCGAGCGCGTCACGGTCACGATACCTGTGAAAGTCCAGAGCGTATCATCTGCGACTATTTGGCTGGTATGACGGATCGTTTCGCCCAACAGGAATACCAAAAGCTGTTCGACCCTTTGGAACGCGTATAGGGCGACCGTTGTTTCGATTCCAACCTAAGTTCGATCTTCTAGTTCTTGTTCACGCGCGTTTGTTTCTTGCTCAGCTGACTCGTCCAGAGGAGATACACCCTCCTCTGGTGACACTTCTTCTTCCATAATCGTTGCTCTTGGGCGCACCGAGAGCGCGACACTCACCTTCTTGAAGAAGCTTCGGGGTGGTACGTCTGTGCTTTCACCGTACTCCACATCCAGGACGGTAGCTTTGAGGGCGAGTTTGGCGGTCTCCAGCGCAAATGTCATGCCAGGTTGAACAAGAAAAGTCTCGCCACGTGCCGACAGCCGATTGCGTAGGACATCCTCTTGGTAAGCATATTCGCTTGCCAGAACTTTGGTGATCGTGCGGATGTCACCTTTGTCGAACAGCCATATCTCAAGAGCTGTCACCTTGCGTGGTCTATCCTGTCCGATGGTCTCGGAAATACCCATACCACACTCGCCCTTGAAGACTCCCCCTTCTTCGATCGAAAAGGATTCGTCAAAATTGTCCATGCCCAGCTCATAAACACTGCGTGCAGAAAGCAAAGTTCCTGGTTCCGATGGTGCGACCCAAGACGACTCGGTGCCACCGCGCATGAGGCCGGGCACGCCACGAACACGGCGGATCTTCAACCAATACACCCCAAACGCTGCAAGAACAACAAAGACGATCATCACGACCAGGATGATAGGCCACTGTGTTGCAATCACCGCACTCACCGCCGCCGGTGACTGAGATGTCGGAATTACCACCTCTTCACCTGACGAGACAGGTATCAATCCGAGCTCATCGCCGAACAGACTGATAAACTTAGCGTGCTCTCGGTCACCCTTCTCAAAATAACGTGCCACCAAGTTGCTGAGCGCTGTATTGACAAGGCTGGCATCCCAACCTTCCACTTGCTTGAGCTGCCCCGCCAACTCCACGACCTGACGGGCTTCCACCGCCATGCCATCACGTTCGTACTGCGCGTACAGCTCGGCGAATGCCATCACCTTGTCCTCAAGTGGCCAGTTAAGAAGCTGGCGGTGTATCAGGTCAATTTGACGGCGCAAACTGTAGGAATCGGTCAGCGCCGCTACGTAGTTGACCTTGTCCGGCAAGCTCAGCTCATAGGTATACGCCTCTCCGACGTATTCCACCGGCCAAAGCAACCAGCCGATTGCCAGCCAACCGATGACAATCCCGATGATCAATCCACCGATACCGACACCGACTATCAGTGTCGTGCGAGGGAAACTGCTTGAGGCTTTACCACTCTGGGTGGTGCTATCAGACATCTTATCACTTGGCTGTGCGCTCATGGTCTGCTCTCCTGTCAGACAAAGCTCACCGGTAATCTTTACGTAAAGTATTTTACCATAAATTAGCACAGAGCACAAGTGGCTAAAAATCAGATTGAAGGGAATGCGTGCGACAGTGATCGTACGTGGTAAATTAAGCAGTCGTGCCTAACCTTCGAAAACGTCACAAGCAGGCACAATAAAAAAACCGTTGTCCATGCACTCTCCATGTGTTATAATGGCGACACAGGGTAGTCAAGCACATTTTGCATTTGCTGAGTTCATTACGCAGAGACGGTCACGATGAGCACTTTATTGCTAAGACACGCTCGACTTCTGGTGACGATGGATGACGCACGCCGCAAAATTCCTGACGGCGGTATATTCGTGCGGGATAATATCATCGAAGCGCTTGGTCCTACCAACGAGCTCCCTGCTCAAGCAGATCGTATTCTGGACGCCTCCGATATGGTGGTGTTGCCTGGTCTGATCAACACGCATCACCACCTCTATCAAACGCTCACACGTGCTATGCCGGCGGTGCAGAATGCTAAGCTGTTCGACTGGCTGACCTATCTGTATCCCATCTGGGCACGCCTGACCGCCGATGCGGTCTATTACAGCGCCTTGGTGGGCTTGGCCGAGCTACTCCTCTCCGGTTGTACCACGGTGAGCGACCACCTGTATCTAGTGCCGAATGATGTTGCTCACGAGCACGAAATCCGCGCTGCCCAGGAACTCGGTGTGCGATTCCATCCTTGCCGAGGCGGTATGTCGCTGGGGCGTTCGCACGGAGGCCTGCCACCAGACGAAATTGTGGAAACAGAGGAGCAAATTCTGGCCGATTGTGAACGTCTAGTCACGATGTTTCATGATCCTAATCCCTATTCGATGCTCCGTGTCGTAGTAGCGCCCTGTTCGCCTTTTTCGGTCACCGCCGAGACGATGCGCCACACAGCCGCATGGGCGCGTGCACACTGTCTTATGCTCCATACGCACGTAGCGGAGACACAGGACGAGGAACGTTATTGCATAGAAAAATTCGGCTGCCGTCCGGTGGAATACATGCGGCGGCTGGATTGGGTGGGGCCAGATGTATGGTACGCCCATGCCGTCCATCTCGATCCGAATGAAATTCGTCTGCTGGCTGAGACCGGCACCGGTGTGGCACACTGTCCTAGCTCGAACATGCGCCTGGGCTCTGGCATCGCACCCATCCGTGAAATGTTGGACGCCGGTGTAAAGGTGAGCCTAGCAGTGGACGGCAGCGCCTCCAATGATTCGTCGCATATGCTGGCAGAGGCGCGTATGGCTCTCCTGCTGCAACGGGTCACCAAGGGCGCTCGCGCGCTTACAGTAGATGAGGCGCTGGAGATGGCCACGCGGGGCGGCGCGCGCGTCCTGGGGCGCGACGATATCGGCGTTTTGGCACCAGGCCGGGCAGCCGACTTCATCGGTATCAACCTGAATCGCCTCTCGTTTGCTGGAGCTGCATGCCACGATCCGGTCGGCAGCTTGATACTCTGTACACCCCCCAATGTGGATCTGGCTGTGGTCAACGGACGTGTCGTCGTCGAGAACGGTGTGATCCCTCATCTCGATATGGAACGGGTCATCGCACGGCACAACGAGCTGGCAATCCGGATGGCACAGCAGCTCTGAAAAAACGAGCAATAGTGAAATCCTATAGGCCTAGGGAGGAAAGACATGGCCGTACAGCGCGTAGCACTCTATTTGCAGGACGCTCATCCCATCCGCGAGGGAATGAAACTTGCCCAGTTCGCCGAAAAGCACGGTTTTGAAGCGGTCTGGCAGGCAGAAAGCCGACTGGTGCGTGATGCGATCGTGCCGATGGCTGCTTACGCTGCGGTGACAGAGCGCATCAAGGTGGCCTCAGGAGTGATCAACAATTGGACGCGCAATGTGGGCCTCTTGGCCGCCACGCTGCTGACACTGGATGATTTGGCCCCGAATCGCATCATCTGTGGCATCGGCGCGTGGTGGGATCCGCTGGCAAAGAATGTGGGCATCGAGCGAAAGAAACCTTTAGTGGCCATGCGTGAGACAATCGAGGTGGTGCGCCGGTTGTTGCGTATGGAAAATGTGACTTTCCACGGCGAATTCGTCCATGTGACGGGTATCGAACTGGACGTCGTGCACGGGCGGCGCGAGCCGCGTCATGTGCCTCTTATGATCGGTGCCACGGGAATGAAAATGATGGAGCTGGCCGGTGAAATCGCCGATGGCGTGTTGCTCAATTACTGCGTTCCGCCGGAGTATAACGATTCGGCATTGGAACATCTGCGCATTGGTGCCGAGCGTGCTGGTCGCAAGTTTGATGAGATCGATCGGCCGCAGTTAATCGTCTGTTCGGTGCATCCCGAAAAGGCAGTGGCATTGGACGGTGCGCGAGCACTGCTGACCCAGTACCTGGCGCAACAGCCGCACATCGCCCAAGCCAGTGGAGTCAGCGACGAGGTGGTGAAACAGATTCAGAGCATTCTGGGATGGCCCGCGACGAAAGAACAGATTAAAGAGGCGATGAGATTTGTTCCGGATGAGCTGGTACAGCGCATCACTGCCAGTGGCACGCCGGAAGAGGTGCAAGCCAAGGTAAACGAGTACGTCGCCCATGGATGCACCTGTCCAGTGCTTTATCCGCTCGGCGACCCCTACCTGATGATCGAGGTGTTCTCACAAGCGTGAAGATATGTGCATATGAGATGGGCAACGACACCTAGGCCTTGCTATGGCCCAAGGCCGCTATGACAAACGGCTTTTGCTTGAGCAAGGCATTTTGCATTTGGAGTTAGCCAGTTATGCTTATCACCAACGGCACCGTGATCACCCTCGGTACTACACCGCGCGTCATCCCAGGTGGCGCTGTGTATTACCAAGGCGACACCATTTTGGATGTCGGATCGACCGCTGAACTGACCCGTCGTTACCCCCAGGCGGAACAGCTGGATGCAGCGGGCAAAGTAGTGATGCCCGGCCTCATCTGCGGACACACCCATTTCTATGGCGCCTTCGCGCGCGGGATGGCCATCCCAGGTGAGGCGCCCTCGAACTTTCCAGAGATACTCGAACGTCTGTGGTGGAAAATCGACCAGGCACTGACGCTCGAAGACTGCCGATACAGCGCCTTGGTATGCCTCATTGATGCGATACGCCATGGCACCACAACGCTGATCGACCACCATTCCAGCCCCAACGCGATCGAGGGATCCCTGGACGTGATTGCTGAGGCAGTCGAACAGGCCGGCGTGCGCACCAGCCTGTGCTATGAGGTAACCGATCGTAATGGTAAGACGGGTGCGCGTGCCGGCATCGCCGAAAATGTGCGCTTTATTCATCGGCTGCGCCGAGATTCTCATCCACGACTGGGTGCTTCGTTTGGTCTGCATGCCAGCTTGACCCTGTCGGATGAGACTCTTGCGGCCTGTGTCGCCGAAGCCCGCGCCCTAGGAGTTGGATTTCACCTGCACGTCGCCGAGGACTTGGCGGATCAGCGAGACTGTCTCAAGCAACACGACATGCGAGTTGTCGAGCGTCTGGAAAAATTTGGTGTGCTAGGACCACAGACCATCGCGGTGCATTGCGTTCATGTAGACGGCTATGAGCGCGAGACGTTGCGTGCCACGCGTACCCATGTCACGCACCAGCCGCGTAGCAATATGAACAACGCAGTGGGCGTCGCCGATGTGCCGGATATGCTCCATCGCGGCATCAACGTGGCCCTGGGAAATGACGGTTTTTCCAACAATATGTTTGTCGAAATGCATGTCGCTTATTTGCTACATAAGTTGCATGCACGTGACCCGCGCGCTATGCCAGCGGATCACGTGATGCGCATGGCTTTCACCAATAATGCCCGGCTGGCACGCATCTTCTGGGATAGACCGCTGGGCGCGCTCGAGTCAGGAGCCCTGGCAGATATCATATTGCTGGATTATCAACCCTTTACACCGTTGACGGACGGCAACTTCCCATGGCACATCATCTTTGGCATGGATGGCAGTCAGGTGACACACACCATTTGCCACGGGCAGCTGCTCATGCGCGACCGCCAGCTCCTCACGCTAGATGAAACAGCTGTTGTGACACGCGCGCGTGAGCTGGCAAGAGATGTGTGGCGACGTGTTATGGAAATGGGATAAGCTCCTGATAAACCAGACGCTCAAGAAAGGATCACCCTATTGACTGAGAAAACAGTTGCGATTATCGGTGGGACAGGACACCAAGGCCCTGGCCTGGCGCTACGTTGGGCTAAGTCGAGTCGCTATCGGGTCATCATTGGCTCACGCGACACGGCAAAGGCACAAAGTGTTGCCACGTCGCTTAATCTGCGATTGGGTGAGCAGCGGATAGAAGGAATGCACAACACCGCGGCAGCCGAGGCAGCCGAGATTGTGGTGCTCACGGTGCCCTACAGTGCCCATACCGAGGTGCTGGAAAGCATCCGGACTCAATTGAAAGGCAAAGTATTGGTGGACGTCACCGTGCCCTTACAGCCGCCACGGGTGAGCCATGTGTATATCCCACCTGGTGGCAGTGCCACTGCCGAAGCCCAAGCACTGCTAGGCGAAGAGGTGCGCGTCGTGTGCGCCTTTCAAAATGTCAGCGCTACTCACTTGAACGATCTGGATGAAGCGCTTGAATGTGATGTGTTGGTGTGCGGCGACGACCAAGGGGCCAAAGCGGAAGCGATCGCGCTGGCCGAGGCGGCCGGCATACGTGGGCTGGACGCCGGTCCGTTGCAAAATGCGGTAGTGGTCGAGGGACTGACTGCCATCCTGATCGGCATCAATAAGCGCTACCGCGCGGACGGCGCCGGCATCAAGATCACCGGCCTTCCTTGAGCGCTCGAGACGTTGACCGGGTCATCGCAACCCCAAGCCACTGCTTCCGTTCGTCTCCAGGAAGTATTGTGCAGGAATACCCTATCTGATGAGCAGTTCCAATCTCACCGCATAGTCGGGCAGTGGCCCGGCTGCGTCATACGCGGGCAGGCGTTCGCCCGTGTCCAGGCGATACATCCCCACCCGCAGCTCATAATGCCCGGCGGGCACACTACTTAGGTCCAGCATATGCGGATCCACGATGCGCTCACCTTCTTCCCACCAATCGGTGGGATAATCGCCGCCCAGAGGACGGCTGTCGAACCCGGCCACCTGATGCGTTTCATCCCATACCTGGATGAAGACAGTGTAATCGGCTGCCGGCCGTCCGAGTGCTTCCCAATACAAGGTCAAAACATAGCGTAAATTTATGTCAACTTGATCTTGAGCCAGGTCATAACCCAGCAGGCGGATCGATTCACCCAGCTGCACGTTGAGAGGATGGATTGGTGTGACCTGCGGCCACTCCCACGGGATCAGCTTCACCGTTGTCAGCCATGGTTCAATTCTTTCACCGCTTGCATCACGCGTCTCAAGTCCCGGACGCCCTGCCTCTTCGTAACGATACAACCCAACGTGCACGCGCACCAGCGTCGGCGCAGCCGCCTCGGCAGCCACTGGCACCCAATAAGTGTCAGCGACCACATCGCCCGGTTGCAGATGGGTTGTCGGCCACAATCCCAGACCTGGATAGGTATTAACCTGCCCGATGACATGCCTTCCGCGTCCTAACAGATGCACGAACACACTGTAATGGGTATCCATCGGCTTTAAGGCTTCCCAGTATACTGTCAGTGGCAAGGACTCGAAAGGGCGCAGCGTAGGCCATGCCCTCGTGGCGGCCGTGGACTCAATTCGGTAGCCCACCAGGCGCATCACGTCACCGATTGTCCAGTTCACGCGGCTGACGTCGTTCGGCAGATGGGCTGCGCGCAGCAAGGGAGGACGTGCATAAGCTGGGGCGATGTAGGTAAACGGGCTGAGCACGGCCAACATGCACAATCCTCCACCAACCACGACGGACGCAGCGGTGCGCAGACGGCATGGCACGATTGTCAACCACCCGATTGCCAACAAGGTGGAAATGCCAGCAATGGCGACAAACATCAACCTTCCCTGGGTCGCATAGGTCTGGCTGGTCCAACGCAGGAGCGCTGCCAACACCCACACCACCCACACGATGAGCAACACCAGCGAAGCGGGTTCAACCATGACTCCACTCTCAGCATCTTTGCACCGGTGCTGCCAGATGGCTAAACGAATGCACGTAAACACCAATCCCAACCCGGCGACCACGCTGAATCCGTCCAGAAACGTGTAGATCCAACGATCCACAAGGATGTTCAACGCGCCGAAGAGCGCCCAGTAGGTGATGCGAAAACCTTCGAATTCATACCACAGCCGCTCCCACGTCAGCGCTTCTTTGCGACGGCCGGCGATGTCCAACATGCGATTGAGGCCAGTCGGATCACCGTACAACGTCCAATTGCGCCAGTACCACCAGCCAGCGATGACCGCGATAAGGCAAAGGATCAACAACAGGTTGAGCCACCCATCCCGCCAGGCGTGAGCACGACCCTGGCGCTGTCCACGCCACGCTTCCCAGAGGAGGCCGAGCAGTGTCAAGGGCAACAAAGTGAGCACACTTAGCTTGGTGATAGCACCCAATCCCAGCAATATGCCTAGCCAAACGCCATCACGTCGCCGCTGACCACGTCGCATGGCGCGCAGCAGGATGAACACTGTCGCTGCAGCCAAGGGCGCAGCTAAATTGTCGTTGTTCACCGAGGCGCTGATGAAGAGGAACATAGGGTTAAAGGCAGTCAAAGCAGCTGCCAGCAATGCTACCCGTTCCTCAGATGGCCATGCCAGGCGCGCAATATGATAGGTCAGCCAGACGGTGACCGCACCTAATGTCACCGAAAAAAAGCGGATCAGATGTACTGCCAGCGTGGTGCCCTGCCACGGCCAGTCCTCATGGGCACCGTGCACCATCATGTTTTTGTTGCCCACCACCAATGGCTCGCCCACCACGGCATGAGGATTGGGAACATAGACAGAGCGAAAGTCATTCGTCGGAATCCATGCCGTCAGCGCAGCCGCCATTAGGTAATAGAGCGGCGGCTGACTGCCCTCCTGATGCCAGTCAGTGCGCTTCTGTGGATCCTGTACCGGCAATTGACCTGTGCGGACAATGTGATGTACTACAGGGTAATGCCAGCGTTCGTCCGATGCCTCGAAAATCGGTGTGACAAAGCTGTACACGCTGCCCATCCCGAGGAAGACCACCACGATGACGATGAGGAGCCACTGTGTTCTGATATCGACACATGCGGTGGAGGATGCAACCACTGGTGCGACAGCTCTCAAGCGAGTACCTCCTGGTAGAGCGCGTACGTCTGATGCGCGATGTGCCCCCAGTCAAAAGTGCGTCCCAATGCTTGTGCGCCGATACGCAGGCGCGTCGCCAGTGTCGAATCCTGGAGCAGGCGCGTGACCGCCTGGGTTAATGCGTCGACATCACCACAAGGCACCAGAAGCACATTTTCACCGTCTTGTAACTCAGACAATTTCACTGCAGGCGACGTAGTCACCACTGCGCACCCGTGCCGCAATGCGGCGATAAAAGTAGTGCGGCGAAAAGACACACCGTCGCGGTATGGCATCACCACCACATCGGCGGCCAGCAATCCGGCGGAGACCTCCTCGGGCGCTATATGCCCGGTCCAATGTACCCGTGCCTCGAGACCGCACGCTCGGATGCGTTGTCGCACCCGTCCCAAATAGGCTTGATTTGTGGCATCCACATCTCCCACCTGGGCGCCAATCATCAGCAGGTGCGCATCATACCCGTTGCGCACCAGCGCATCCAGTGTCTGCACCAGCTCTTCACCTCCCTTACTGGGATTGAGGAAGCCGAAATACGCCAGCAACGAGGCGGTCGGTCTGATGCCCAGGCGAGCGCGCCAATTGCGCTGGTCATAACCGTCAGGAGGTCGCACTTCGATGTTGCTCCCCAGTGGAATGCGCCACACGTGGGTAGCCCACGGGTAGCGTCGTAACACCTGTTCGTCCTCCAGGTTGGTGGTGATCACCCCATCGGCATAGCGCGCCAACACTAGTATGGACCACCGTCGCAATGGACCAGCTTTGGGAAAGAGATAGGGCACGCGCAGATCATGAAAGGTGACCACCACGCGCGGTCGCTGCTGGCGAAGACGCAGCCACCAGGGCAACCCGTTGATCCAGCCAGCCAGATCATAGGCAGCCGCTTGATACTGGATGTGCAACACATCGGGCTGGTACACATCCAGCCAACGCGTGATCTGAGGCCAGCACTGCCATCGCCAACCGGTGATCACCGGATACACCGCAATGCCGGACGTGGTATCCGGCGGCACAGCCCGGCATGAAGTGAGAATGCCCACCTCGACGCCCAACGAGCTCAAATGGTGCGCCAGATGCCGGGTATGATCTCCGACACCCCCCTGCATGGGTGGATATTCACCCGTGAGCAGCCCCACCTTCATCGTGTGTTCTCACGCAATCCCGAACGGAGAACCTGCCAGTAGGCGTTCATCCGGCCACGACGCAACGGACGTTTATGCCCGATCAACCATTTGAGCGTTTCCTCGATGAGCTGGATGGCAAAGGTGCCTAGCAGGAAGAGGCGCAGGAAGCTCGCCCACATTATACCGTGATATTTACGGAAGTAGCGAACCTTGCTGCGCTGAAAATGGAGGGTGCGCGCCACTGGCACCTGGTCGCTGCTTTGAGCTTCATGGTGGATGACCACTGCCTGTGGGACATAGTGTACCTCCCAGCCGGCAGCACGGCAGCGACGACACCAGTCCAATTCCTCAAAATACATGAAATATCCCTCGTCCAGGGGGCCGACATCTTCCCAGGTGGTACGTCGAATGATCAAAGCTGCGCCCACCAGCCAGTCCACCGGCTGTGCGGAGCCCGCCGCGCGATCTGCCATATAGTAATAACGGGCAAAGCGATTGAGAGGAAACCACTGCTGCAAAAGGGTGCTTTCCCAGAAAGCAGTGGTCGGTGTGGGAAAACGCCTTCGCGAAGGTTGTGCTCTGCCGTCAGCATAGCACAGCTGCGGCCCGGCGGCGCCGACTTCCGGATGGGCATCCATGTAGCGCACCAGAACGGCGAGGGCATCGTCCACCACCTCCGTATCCGGATTCATAATCATAATATAACGCCCCAAGGCGTGAGCTGCCCCGAGGTTGGCACCGCGGGCGTAGCCCAGATTCTCCAGCGAAGCGACCATCTGGACATCAGGAAATTCGCGCTGCACCATCGCGACACTGTCATCCGTCGAAGCACAATCCACGACGATCACTTGGGACGCCGGCCAGCTCGTGCTCGTCGTCAGGATAGAGTGCAGACAACGTCGCAAGAGCGCGCATACATTCCAGTTCACAATAATCACAGACAGGTCAGGGAGCACATCCGAGGAAAAGGGCATTCGAACGTCTCGTCCCTATCCGATCGTTCTATCCGGCGGATGAGGAGCCCAACTTGAACAATTGTCTGGCATTGTCAGTTAAGTGAGTTGCCAGCGTTTCGAGCGGCATATGCAACAACTCAGCCAGCCGCCGTGCGACCAACGGTAGATAGGCCGGTTCGTTACGCTGCCCGCGATAGGGATGGGGCGTCAAATAGGGAGCATCGGTCTCGATCACCAGGGATTCGACGGGCAGACGGGGCAAGATCTCCGGCAACCGGCGTGCATTGGTGTAGGTCACCGGGCCGGCGATGCCGATGTAAAAGCCCAATGCAATCACTTGTCGCGCTAACGCCAGATCTCCGGAAAAAGCGTGGAACACCCCTGCTGGGTGGTATGCGTGTTGGGCACGCCAGCGTTTCACGATGCTCAGCACATCTTGTGCTGCATCGCGCTGGTGCACAATAACTGGCAGCCGATAGGTGGCCGCCAGGGCGAGCTGGATTTCAAGAGCGTTGCACTGCTGTGCGCGCGGCGACAGGTCACGGTAGTAATCCAGACCGATTTCACCGATGGCCACCACCTTGGGATGCTGGGCCAGACGATGCAGTTCTTGTAGTACCGTTTCGTCCAACGTAGCGGCATCATGAGGGTGAATTCCGACCGCGGCATATACCTGAGAGAACCGCTCGGCCATCTCCACGGCACGTCGACTCGACCCCAAATCTGCCCCGGGATTGATCAGCACCGTCACATTGGCGGCCAGAGCACGTTTCACCACAGCTTCGCGGTCACCGTCGAAAGGGGCAAAGTCCAGATGGCAATGGGTGTCTATGAATTCCACGGGCGACGCATCCTCAACGTTTGTTGCCCTGCAAGGCCTGCATGTCGGCATCCACCATCATTTTGATGAGCTGCTCGAACGTGTACGTGGGTTCCCAACCCAGCTTGGCATGGGCTTTGCTGGCGTCCCCGACCAACAAGTCCACTTCTGCCGGACGCATGAATTGCGGGTCGCTCACGACATACTTCTGCCAATCAAGACCCAGATAGCCGAAGGCGATTTCACAGAGCTCCCGCACTGAATGCGTACGACCGGTGGCGATGACGTAGTCATCTGGCTCATCCTGCTGCAACATCAACCACATAGCCTGGACATAGTCACCCGCGTATCCCCAATCGCGTCGTGCATCCAAGTTACCCAGCCGCAGCTCGTGGTCAAGGCCTAATTTAATGCGCGCAGCGCCATAAGTGACTTTGTGGGTGACAAACTCCAACCCCCGTCTTGGGCTTTCGTGATTGAACAAGATACCGGAACAAGCGAACAGGTTGTAACTCTCGCGATAGTTCACCGTGATCCAATGCGCATACACCTTGGCCACGCCATAGGGGCTGCGTGGGTAGAAGGGAGTCTTCTCATTCTGGGGCACTTCGCATACCTTTCCGAACATCTCCGAGCTGGAGGCCTGGTAGAAGCGGATCTCAGGATCCACAATGCGCACTGCCTCCAGCATGCGCGTCACGCCCAGTGCGGTGAACTCGCCGGTCAAAACAGGTTGTTTCCATGAAGTCGGCACAAAGGACTGAGCGGCCAGATTGTACACTTCTTGCGGCCGGTGCTCCCGCAGAATGTCCACCAGGGACATCTGATCCAGCAAATCGCCCTGCACCAGGGTGATCTTGTCCTGAATGTGGCGAATGCGATCGAAGTTGATCGTGCTGGTGCGCCGCACCATTCCGATTACTTCATATCCTTGTTCGAGCAGAAACTCTGCCAAATAGGAACCATCTTGACCAGTGATGCCAGTGATCAAAGCCTTCTTACGAGCCATAAAAGGTTTTTACCACCTCCCTCGTCAGTGATTGCGAGAACAAAGCCCACTAGCCGGGTCGATAACCTGGCTGGCGCACCACTGCACGCCAGTAAGTCAACACACGCCGCAAGCTTTCTTCGAAGGTAACGGTCGGCTGCCAACCCGTAGTGCGCTGCAATCGGGTGATGTCTGCCACGATAAGCGGAGCATCGATCGGGCGGATGCGCCGTGGGTCCACCTCGACGTGGATCGGCATAGTGCTCATAGATAGCAGGACATTGAGCAGTTCGCGGATGGAGTGGGCACGTCCTGAACCCACATTATACGCCTGGCCACTCTCTCCTTTTTCCATCAACAAGGCATATGCTCGCACGACATCGACCACGTCCGTAAAATCACGCTGGGCTTCGAGATTGCCCACATACAGGACAGGCGCTCGCATTCCTACCTCGATTTCGGCGATTTGGCGTGCAAAGCTGGCAGCGACAAACTGAGGACTCTGGCGTGGTCCTAAATGATTGAACGCACGCACCCGAATGACATCCAACCCGTGACTGAGATGGTATTGCAACGCCAGGAGATCCTGTGCTGCCTTGCTGACGCCGTACGGATTAATCGGACGCAATGGTGCATCCTCGTTCACCGGCAAATGCTCAGGTGGCACAGCGCCGTAAATTTCATTCGAGGCCACGACGAGCAGACGACAGTCCAATCTGCGGCGTGCCATCGTTTGCAGGATATTGAGCTCGGGGTGCACGTTGTTCTCAAAAGTGCCCCAAGGATCTTCCCATGCCGCGGGCACATTGGCCTGGGCGGCGAGATGGTAGATGTGCTGCGGTCGTACCTCATCCAGAAGTGTCTCAACAGCCTGAAGATCTCGCAAATTGGCACGCGTCACCGGTACATGCTGTGGCAGGAAATCGAGCCCATAGCCTCCGTCCAATGCTGCGCCGTAGATGTCAAAATCACTGCGTTCCATCAGGTGGGCTGCCAGATGTCCGCCGGCGAAACCAGTGATCCCGGTGATGAGCACCCTTTTCAACAGTTTAACCCCCTCAACACGCTCTATGGTGGCCTATCGCTATATGCGGCGATCAGGTATTCGCAAACCGGATGAAAGATGGAATGCTATGAAAGTGAGCAAGAAACGCCCCACGGTGCGCAACATATTGGGTGACTTGTGCACGCGAAACTCTACTTCGCACGGTAAACGCGATTATAACGTGCTTTGGGGGCGCAGGCAAAGCCTTTCCCAATACTTGTGCCCAGCCAGCGCTTGAAACTTGGCGATGTGATTAGGCTCGCAACAGAGCCTGCGCGACCGCATTGAACCCCGTTCCCTGAAGCACTGATTTGTTAAGGGAATTCGCTCATGCCATAATAGCGCCCGGAACGCACGCTGTCCATATGCTATGGCAGGGACAATATGAGCACAGAGAGTAAATCGCGATGGATCCGCACGGAAAGACGGCACTGATCACAGGTGGTGCTCATCGCTTGGGAAAGGCGATTACGCTAGCTTTGGCACAATCGGGGTGTCATGTGGTCATCAACTACCACCGCTCGAAAGAGGCGGCTGAGACAACCGCTGCCGAAGCTCGCCGCTACGGGGTCGACGTCCTGACATACCAGGCAGACGTGGCCGATTATGAGCAAGTGAACTGCATGATTCAAGCCGCTGCTGAGCGTTTTGGAAACATCGACATCTTGGTCAACAGTGCATCCCCCTTTGACAGGACCCCCTTCCCCACCAATGACCTCTCCGCCTGGCATCGCGTCATCGCGGTTCTGGTTCACGGAGCTTTTTACTGTGCCAATGCGGTGGCACCGCTTATGCTGCAACGAGGTGAAGGGCTTATCATCAACATTGCAGATCTATCGGCCTGGCAACCCTGGCCTGGATTTGTGGCGCATAGCGTGGGAAAGGCGGCCTTGCTTGCCTTGACGCGCCAGCTAGCACTTGAGCTCGCCCCCACTGTACGGGTCAATGCTCTAGCGCCCGGGCTCATCCTTCCACCGCCGGATTACACCCCTTCCAGGATGGAATGTGCTGCCCAACGCACCCTCCTCAGGCGCTGGGGCAACCCGGAGGATGTCACGCGTGCTATCCTGTATCTTGTGGCTGCAGATTACGTCACCGGCGAGGTGATGGTGATCGACGGGGGCGAGCTGCTCGGCCGCTCCAAGCTGGGCTAAGTCCCTGTCTGATCATGCATCCCTGAGCTAGCTTCGCTATGGAGTGATCTACCCTCACAAACGTGTCGAACACCCGAGCGATTCTATAGGCGCGATTCGGACACTCGAGGGCAGCGGGCATCAGAAGCCCGGTGATGTGTGGCCACCAAACACAATCGGATAGACGGGATATGGTGGGTAGTAAGCATAGGGATAATAGCCATACGATGGGCTGTAAGGGTAGCCACGGCTGCCGTCGTAATAACCCTTGCTGTATCCATAGGCGTAGCCGGTATAGTATCCCGTCCAGTAACCATAAGCGTAGCTGCTTCCACTGTATGCGTGATAGTAGGGATAATGACAACCGGACGGAGTACATACATAGAAAGGCCATTGGGCAGCCGCTACTCCGGTCCATGCGATGGAGGCCAACATCGCCACAAACAATGCCACGAGGACTCTACGCATATCACCCTCTCCTTTCGAGCAGTTCTGCGCCACGCTGAGCGCGAATAAGATCGGTGCCCCCTTCCCAGTAGGATGCTGTGCCGTCAGGAAGGGGGCATGGGCTCACTTCTTGACGGCGGGCTCAGGGGTCTCTTCCAGCTCGCGGATAGCGCTGTCCAGCAGACTGCGCACGGCCAGGAGCATTTCCTTGCGCGCGGCACGAGTGTGCATCTTGAACTCCTCAGGCAGCGCGGGCGGCCGGCACTTCAGCGAGCTGCGTAGCCCCCGAATTCCCTCCCGCAACCATTCTTCCAGATCGAATTCCTTCTCTTCCGCCTGTGTCGCCTTAGCACTCATCGTTTCACCTCCTCGAGGCAATCCTGACCAGACCAGATCATTCACTTAATTTGCTTCGCATAAGCATGATGCGCCTTTTTGCGCGCGATAGCAATAATACCTGTTCCCACAGGCAGGTTGAAACGACGCAGCAGCTGCGCCTCGAGCCAACCCACTGCGGTCAATGCCGTGTTCAGCAACGGCGGCGCCGGCTCCATTTCCACCTGATACGCCTCAGCGCTCAGATGGTGTGAGCGCAGCTGCGGAGCACGCCCTCCAGCGCGCCGGAGCAGGATCAAAGCAGCGGCCATCGGGAAGACAAGAAAATTGTTGTAGCTGATGCGCCAGATCTCAAAGCCAACTTGGCGCAGCTTGGCACGCAGTGTGGGGATGTCGTATCGCCGCACATGGGCATTGAGGACATCGTTGTGGCTCCATAACCACATGAAGGCGGGCGTGGTGATGACGAGATAGCCACCCGGCTTGAGCACACGGTGCGCCTCGCGCAGGAGGCCCAGATCGTCCTGATTGTGCTCGATCACGTCCAACGCGGTGACGATGTCAAAGGCGGCGTCCGGATAGGCCAGTCCGCGGCCCGCGTCGCCGAGGTCCACGCTGTAACCACGCCGTCGCGCCACAGCAGCCGGACGCGCGTCGATCTCAACGCCGCGCACGTACCCATAACGACTGAGATGGTGAATCATGTTGCCGGCACCGCAGCCGATATCCAACAGGTGCAAGTCACCGTCGCAGCGCGGCAGGGCGTCCATCAGGTTGAGTAACGCGCGCGTGCGACTGGCAAACCACCAATGGCGGTCCTCTTCCAGCTGCGTCGTTGGCTGTGTGTTACCCATAGGCCGCCGACCCTCGCTTCCCTTCTGCGATATGATGAGCTCTCTCGTGCAAAAACCATTCAGCCTCCAGTGTACATCAGGTTTTGGCACATAAGCAACTGAACGCGGACATGCGTCCGCGCCTCACAGTGTAAAGAGGCGGATATTCTCATTCACCATGTAGCTCACAGCGCACACAAGTTTTTTATCCCTGTGGCCGCTGCGTGCTCTGTGGAGTGCCTTAGCCCTTTATAGATTTATAGATGCGTGCAGCTTGGTCAATGCACCCAGGCTCACTTGCCTATATGTTTCCATTGACATCTCCTCTCAGATAGACTATATTCCATTACGAGAGCATGCCATCTGCGCTCAGCACAAGGGTTGCTCTCGAACTCTTATTTAGCTTGAGAGGAGATGCCCACCTGATGAACGTCGCGGATATCTTTGATGAGATGGTGCGCCTATTCCCTGCAGAGAAAGCGACCGGTCTGCGCGCCCGCTTCCTGTTCCGCTTGGGCGGCGAGCAAGGAGGCGACTGGACGATCACTATCGCCGATCAGACATGCAGCGTCACACCCGGTCTCACCGAGAAGCCGGATGTCACGATCTCGATGGACATAACCGACTTTCTCAAGATGGTGCGCGGAGAGCTACCACCGGTAGTGGCCTTTATGCAAGGCAAGCTCAAGCTCCAAGGGGACATGGACAAGGCTATGAAGCTGCAGGAGCTCTTCGCCAGCATCGGCACCGAGCGCTGAAGCACGTTCCGCAGAGCAGTACCGCGTTGCCTTAACATTGCAAGGGTGGAGGTGTGTTCCCCGAAGGTGGGGGCATCCTTCTAAACGGTCCATACGATGCGTTACTTGGTGCTTTCGGACGTACACGCTAATCTGTTTGCGTTGCAGGCGGTGCTGGAACACGCCCAAGGGCGGTATGACCAGATCTGGTTTCTGGGTGACGTCGTAGGATATGGTCCGCATCCCAACGAGTGTATTGAGTTGCTGGCCGATCTGCCCGGTCTGGGCGTCGCAGGCAATCACGACTGGGCCGTGTTGGGCAAGCTAGAATTGGACTATTTCAACCCTGTCGCCGCGCATGTGCTGGAATGGACGCGCGGCGTTTTGACATCTGTCCACATACGCTTTCTTGAATCACTTGGTGAAAAAATCATTCCCAGGGAACATTTCACGCTGGTTCATGGCAGCCCGCGGCATCCCATTTGGGAATACGTGTTGAACAAGGTGGATGCTATGTTCGTCCTGGATTATCTGACCACGCGCTATTGTTTCCTCGGACACACGCACACGCCGGTGATCTTTCAGGCCGCTTCCAAGCCTGGGATGACCTGCCGTGAGATACCGCTTTTCGGCGATTCGAGCACACGCACGCTGACCCAGGAGTCGCTGCTCATCAATCCGGGCAGTGTGGGACAGCCGCGCGATGGTGACCCCCGCGCCAGCTATATGATCCTCGACGACGAACAGTACACCCTCGAGCACTTCCGCGTGGAATATCCCATCGAGCGCACGCAGAAGGCTATGCTCGATCTCGATTTCCCGATGCCACTCATCTACCGGTTGAGCCTGGGGCGTTAGAGAAGCAAACAGTTCCTGGTACAGTGCATCCCGCTTAAAGCGAAGGAATCCGACGTCCCCGTGAAAAACGCGGGAGCTCCTAGGGCAACGGTGTGCCGGTCGGTGCTGAGGTAGGCGTCAGTATCGGGGTGGGCGTGCTCGGTCGCAGGCTGATCTGGACTTCAATGGTTTCGGGCAGGATGCTTTCCACATGCAGCGTCTCGGGCACCACAATGGTGGGCTTGATCTGATGGGTGCCCACACCAAGGCCAAACAAATTGGCAATCACCTGTACATCTTGCAATGTGAGCGATTGCAAGCGCGGCAGCGGACCGGACAGGATGACATCCACCTGGGCCGGGCGGGCGACCGCTGAAAGGTTCTCCGCCAATCCCTGGAACTGCACCGCACGCTGGACAGTCTGCCCACCCTCCACGGCGGATATCTGAATGGTCACCTGTACGCCTCCGAGGGTCTGACCCTCACCCGATTCGGGTTGCACGACCGAGACCCCCTCGGGCAGGTTAAGCGCGACACGTTCCGTGATGTTGACCGTGGCATTCGTGACATCCACTGGCAGCGTCTCGACATAGCCGGGCAGCTGTTTCAGCGCCGAAGGATTACCTACCACCGTCACAGTGGAAGGAGAGACCGCGATATTGCTGATCCAGTAGCCCGGTGCCACCTCGCCTCTGATGCGCACGCGTACCGAGACATCACGGTAGCCGAAGCGCTGTTCCACCGGCACCGTCACGGTGATCTTGGCGGGGTTCAAGGTGACGCGCGTCACCGGATCACCGTTGGCGTTGCGTGCCGAAAGATCTACTGTGCGATGCACGGTCTCTTTAGAGCTGCGCAAGTACACCTCTCCCACGGCATAGCTGACCTGGTTCACCTGTGGGGCAGCACCGCTGACCGTCGCTGTGATCGGTGTGAAGATCGGCGCGCGCGCGATATAGCCGATCGGCGGGCTGTCGATCACCTCGACACGGATGGGCACCTCGGCCACCAGGAGCGGCTCAAGGCGTATACTGACCCTAGCAGGGCGCTTCTCCCGTACGGAGATCGCAGCGTCGGACACCTGTACCTGGACAGGCACCTCATGCAAACCGGTTCCAAGACCAGATAGATCGATCCAGGCACGAAACTTGCTGGGAGAGATGCTGTCCCAGCTGGTCTGGGGCGCCAGCAATCGCAGCTGGACGCGATCCGGAACATCACTGAAGATCACCATGTTTGAGGGAAGATTTTCGATTTCGATCGGGATGGCGGGGGCATAGTCCGCTTCTACCGGCGGATTCTGTTCGCGCACGGCGACAAACCAGACCATCAGGCTCAATATGACCGAAAGAACGAATGTGCTCAGTGCCTGTGGCACCTTTCTCATGATGACACACGCTCCTTAAGGCCCAAGCGGCCCCGCAGCCACACCAACCAGCGCGGCCACGCTTGTTCGATCTGCGGGCGGTACACCGCAGTTAATACCTTCGCCAGACGGCTCTCATCCAGGCGACGGATCAGCCGGCCTCCGTAGGCGATGGAGATGATGCCCGTCTCTTCGGAGACTACCACGGCGATCGCGTCACTGATTTCGGAAATACCCAAGGCGGCGCGGTGACGGGTGCCCAAGTCCACGTCGCCCACCGCCGAAGTGCTGATCGGTAGCACGGCACTCGCTGCTACAATGCAGTCTCCACGGATGATCACCGCTCCATCATGCAATGGAGTGCGCGGGAAGAAGAGGGTAAGCAACAGCTCGCGGGAGACCTCCCCATTGATGGGCACCCCAGTCTCAATGATGTCCTGCAAGCCCACCTCGCGTTCCAACACGATCAGGGCACCGTGGCGGGAACGTGACAGTTGAATGCACGCCTGGGTGACAGTCTCAATCGTATCGCGCAGCTTGCTCGCGCGGGTGCGCACACTCAAAAATCCGCCCGTCGTGCTTCCCAACCGTTCCAGAAGACGGCGCAGCTCCGGTTGGAACACCACCGGCACGGCCACCAATAAAGCGGGCAGAGCATTCCGGATCAGCCAGCTCACCGCGGTCAGTTGCACCAGATTCGAGACAACGACTGCAACCACTACAATGATCACCACCCCGCGCAATAACGGCATCGCCCGGGTGCCCTGGATCAGGGTAAACAACCCGAAAAAGATCAAAGACACCAGCAGGATGTCGAGGACGCTCAGCCAATTGAGCTGTGAGAGAATGAACAGGAAGTCGTTCAAATGTACTGCTCCCTGAGGTCAACCTCTTTGCAGTCGATCGCTGTCCACGCTATCACCCATCAGACGCACTCGGCGTCAAAGGAGGGAAGTCGGTCCATCCCCTTGCAAGCGTGCGAGCAGGCGGTGATAGACCTCAGACTGCTCTGGCCCTAACCTGAGAATGGTTTCAAGGGTCTCGCGCGCACTGTCTCGCAAACCAGCTTGCAATTGCAATCGGCTCAGCGCGGTATACTCCGCAATTGCCTGCCGAATGAGCCCTCGGGCAGCGTAAACCTCTGCGGCGCGGGCACGCAATCCCATCTCATCGGGGTGGACGCGCACCAAATCGCGCAAAATGTCAGGTATCGCTTCTACTTTACCTTGTTTGTAATATAGCTGACACAACCGATCCAACGCTTGCAATGCTGCGCTGCTGTGTCCTTGCTTGAAGTGCAAATCCACCAAGCGCAGCTGCGCTGTTTCATCACGTGGCATCAAGGCGACGATGGACTCATAAGCCCAGACAGCGCGTTCCCATTCCATGCGCTGGACAAATATTTCGCCCATACGATGTAGAATTTGCGCCTCCCACTTCACCCGTTCTGATGAACGCGTCACGATGCGCAGCGCCTCTTCATATTGTTCCAGAGCACGATCCACCTCAGCCAGCTGATAATACGAATCGGCTAAGATGAGATATTGCTCCAGTGCTTCATCGATGGCGTCCTGCTCGAGCAATAACGTGATCAGCTCAGCACGTGTGCGGACATCCATCGGCCACTGCGCCAGCACATCTCGGCAAATTTGCAGCGCACGCTGGAGCTCGCCACGCACCCTGAAAGTTTCCACCACGTTCATATATAGGGCACTGGCGTGCTCGTATTGTCCTTGCGCTGCTTGCAGCTCGGCCAGCCGTAGATACAAGGGCAGATGTCCTGGCGCCCGGCTGATGGCATACAGGCACTGCTCCGCCGCTGTTGCCAGCATCTGGCGCTCTTCCAAATCCTCCACCAATGCCAGCGTGTCCACAATGATCCCGGTTTCAGGAGAGCGCAGATACTCGGCCAACGTCCGCGGAGCGTCCTCAATCGCAAGCCTGTCCATGTTGTGACGTGCCTGTTGGGCCAGAAGTTCCCACCTAGGTCGGGAGAAAAAGCGCATAAGCGTCTTGACAAAGATCTCGGCAGCCTGACCATCTGGATGTGCCAGATAGCGGTCACTTAGTCGCTGATAGGCCTGGTTCACCTGTTCGACTTGGTCCGGAGCCACCGTGGTCAGATCGACCATACGGACCACTTCCAGGAAATGTTCCAATGCCCGATCAGTTGTACCGGCGGCCCAGTAGGTAAGACCTAGTGCATAGTGCGCACCCAAGGTAAAGGCCTGGTCGCGCATCGAACGACGAAATGCTTCGATGGCGTTTTGATACTGGCGCGTCTCGTAATACAAGACACCGAGATTGAACGACAAGGCAACGTGGTTATATCCGGCTTCGAGTGCCTTGTAGAAGAGCTCGATCGCCTCACGCCACTGCCCGCGCGTCTGCCGATCGATACCCCGCGTGATCAGATGGAGCAAATTCGGATCGGGAGGGTTCTCACCTTCTGTCACGAACACGATATCTGCCAGCTGCTGGAGTGCCATCCGGCGCGCGCGCTCAAAGGGATCGTCTTTGTCGACGGTGCTCTGGCTTTCCTCGTCATCCAGGGCGAGCAGTTCGGTGGTGTCCCGGATCGCTCGATCCACTGCGGTGGATGGCACGGGCTTGCTGTATGCTTGCGCGACGGGTTGGAGTGCCTGAAGCCGTGTGCGCGCCGTGCTATTGTCGCCATCCAGCCGGAGCGCCTCCTGATAGCAGATACGTGCTGCCTCCCATTCCTTGCGGCGTTCATAGACAGAGCCCAGCGAGACGTATTCCGCCGCTGCTTGGCGCAGACGTCCCAGGCGCTCGAGCGTGTGGGCCAGCTGACGATACGCCTCCGTTCGTTCCGGAGCCAAGCGCGTGGCACGCATCCAGGCGTCTGCTGCCG
>QEXY01000004.1 GCA_003130875.1 Ardenticatenia bacterium | reverse complement strand
GTAGGATGATGGGGATGGCATAGACCACATAGACCAGGAAGAGATACAAGCCGCTTACGAAGTACTCCCCGAACTGATCCCATTCTGGCAGCGGCAGATCCTGGCCGTCGCGCACGTTGCGCACCAGCTGCACCACATATCCCAACGCGGCAAAGTTGACGATGGGGATGAGCGAGATCACGCCGCCGATGAGGATTTTCTTGAGCCAATCCCTGTCCTGGAACATGTAGCTGAACGCGATTCCGATATCCATGCTGAAAGGGCCTCCTTGTGTGGTTACGCGAGCAATATGTTCTCCCTGCCGGCGTGGCGACGACGGACAGGGCACCGTGGCTGGAGCGCGCCGCTGCACTCGCTTGCCGCATCGGGCGGATTATAGCAGCTCGGCGAGGTGATTGCCAATCGGAGACGGTGCGTTTCAATTGGGGGCGGGGTGAAGCGACCACCCCGAATGGCTCGGGTTGAACCTCACCTCTCCCCAAAATGAAATGCACCTGCCGGGCACAGGCACCCGCACTTTGCCCTTTGGAATGGCCTCATCTATAATGAGAGCGTAGCTTGCGAGCAAGGGACGGATCCGAAAGGTTATACCCTGACAGACTGGCAATGGCGTTAGATAGACAGGGGATGGGCATCCAACATAGAGCGGCTCTTTTTACCAGACTGCTGCAAGAGCTATTTCTGATCATACGGCTGATGTTCGATCGCCGTGTGCCTCTGTGGGTGAAGCTCGTTCCCTTGCTTACCGTGTTATATATCCTGTCACCCATTGACCTGAGTCCTGATCCCATCCTTGGGCTGGGACAGCTGGACGATACTCTTGCTTTGCTGATCGGGCTGAACCTGTTCCTGGCGCTGTGTCCGCGTGAGGTGGTGGAGCAGCTGCGCCGAGGAACCAAGCGTGAGAGCACACCCGACTCTGAAGCGGAGGTGATCGATACAACCTACCGTGTGCTGGACGATTAAAGGAGCGGCATCAGGAAGCCGCTCACTCCCAAGGGAAAGGTGGAATGAGGTATGGCCGATTCGATCCATTATCGCCATCCGCAGGAGATAGCCGCGCGTCTGGAGATCTCAGCGTTCACGCTTCATCAATGGACGGAGCAGTTCGCCGACTTCCTGTCGCAAGAGGCGCGCTCAAACGAAGCGGACCATCCACGCCGTTACACTGACGAGGACCTGGCGACGCTCATTATGGTGAAAGGTTTGCTGAGCGAGGGTCTCAGCCACGATGAGGTGCGACAGCGTCTCGATGCGCTGCGCGCCGCGACACAACCCTCAACAGCATCACCCACACCGGAGCAGCCACAGGCGCCGGTGGCCGGTCCGCCTGCCTTGCCAATTGCGCCGGCAATCGCCTTCATCAGCGACACCTTGCACAATGTTGCGACCAGCCAGCAGGCAGTCCTCAACAGCCAGGCGGCAAACCGTGAATTGCTCGGGGTGGTGTTGCAAGATAACTTCAACCTGAAAGAGGAGAACGCACGGCTGCGCGAGCGTATGCTGGAATTGGAGCGCCAGATGGCGCAACTGGGACGCGAGCAGGAAGCGCGTCGCGAGGCACTGCGTGCCGAGCTGGAAGCCAGGGTGCAAGATCTGCAGCGGATGGTCATGTTACAATCGCGTTCCGGGTGCCTGGGTGGACTGTTCGGCATCGGCCGCTGAGGGTATCGCTTTCGAGGAGCGACGGTTATGCGGTTTTTCCGATTTGTGGCGGGCTTCAGCATTGGGTTGGCGCTGGGTTGGGCAATGGCTGTCTTGTTTGCGCCTCAATCCGGTCGCGACGTGCGGCGCCGTCTGCAAGAACGTTGGATGAGAACTCTGGAAGAGGCACGCAGCGCGGCCGAGGAAACGCGCCAGCAAGCCTATATCCGCCTGGCCGAGTTGAGAGCGTCTGAGAGCAGATAATAGACTGCCCCGTGTACCGGCGCCCGGTCTGCGGCATCTCGTGAAGGGAACCGTTCCTTCTCCGAATCGCTCTTTTGTCTGCTCTCCGTGACGGAAAGGCGCACGGACGTGCTCATCGAAGATGGAACATCCGCACGCTCCACCTGGACGACTGACCTGCCTGCCCTGCTATGGCGTGGGCTGACCAGCCCCCAACTGACCCTTGTGGCTTTGCTCTGGCTGAGCGGTGTCATCGGCCTCAGCTACATCATCCCACAATCCCCCTATTCTCTGGACGAACCGCTGGCATATAGTCAGTGGTTTGCAAACATGCCCCCGTTTCTGTGGCCGTGGGTGGACGATTTGCGGGCACTGGGTTTTTTCCAGTTGCGTACTTCGGCATGGCTACGGCTGCCCTTGGCGTTGTTGCTCCTCCACGCATTGGCCTTGTGCGCTTCCGCGTTACCTGTGGCGTGGCAGCGCACCCGAGCCCGTTCTGAGCCGGCCCGATTCCTCGAGAGAAGCCGGGATGAGACTCCCCCTGCACTCGGCCGTTCGCTGGGACTGGCGGTGTGGCGTGCAGCGGTGGCCGAACATATGTTCTCAAATACGCTGCAGCAGCTGGCACAAGACGGGTACACGGTGCGGAGCGATCCGCGCGCACGGGTGGGATTGGCGTGGCGTGGGTGTCTCGGCTGGTGGGCGCTGTGTAGTATCTACCTCGGCTTGGCCCTGCTGGCAATGGGATTGTTGTTGCACAGCTGGCTGAGCCGGACATACGTTCTGAGGCTACAACCTGGCCAAATAACCTCTGTACCAGGGCTTCCAGACCTTGCACTTCAGCTGGAGGAAACCCAAATCACAGGCAACCCGCTCGATCCACTTGAAGGTGTGGTGCAGGTGCGCCGGGTCGATGCTGCATCCGGCGGTGAGATGATCACCCTGCCGCTGCACGCCGGAAGGCTGGTCGGTGCGATGTGGTGGACGGTGGTCGATATCACACCGATGGTGGAGGTGACCGCTCGGGATGCACACCGCGACGAGACGTTGGAACTGTGGTCCTTTGTGCCCTCGGCGCGCGCTCAGCCGCGCGCACGGCTGTCGCTTTCGGACGAGGGAGATGCCAGTTTTGTCAGCCTTCCCACCCGAAATGTCACGTTGCGCGTCGGACGCGCCTCGCAGCACGGCGCATCGCCGAGCCAATTTACCCTGAGTTTCTTCCGCGGACTTGAGACAGAGCCCGTGTGGACTGCTGCCCTCCACGACGGAGATGAACTCCTCTTCGATGGGGTGCGATATCGGACATCTCTGAGCCACGATGTCCAGCTGCGCGTCCAGCAGGGCTTGTGGTGGGTAGTGGCGGCGTTGGGATGGCTGGGCGTTGCCCTGGGCGGTGTGTGGCTGGCATTGCGCCGCCCTATATGGTTGGTCGTGCGGGTGAAGGACGAGGCAGGAGGTTGTCGCATGACCATCTGGGTGGACACGCTTGCCCCCCATTCGCCTCTGCCTGGACAATTGCGCACACTGGGCAGGTTATCCACCGGTGAGGAGAGCTTGGACAGATGATTGAGCAAGCGCCTCTGGTGCTCCAGGTGAGTGGGGCGATCGCAGTGCTGATGTGGCTGGTGGCTTTCAGCTTCTCCGTATACCCCGCGCTCCGGATGGAGGGAACAGCCGCGCACCTCGGTGTGGTCACGCTGCTCACGCGCATCGGGCTGTTGATCGGCACAGTAGGATGGGGCAGTTATGTGACACTAATATGGCCGCAACTCCCATGGCGCGTGGCATCGTTGCCCCCTGTTGCATTGGTCGCACTGGCGGTGCACACCATCTTGGCCCGACGCATATCCAAAGAGCTCCTAAGCCTCTGCTGGTACGCTTGCGCGGTGGTCGCCTATGGTGCTGCGTTGGCATCTTTGGGTGCGGGGGATGTCAGGGAAGTGTCGGATATCCCATCGGCACTTCCGTGGGTGGCGATCCGCGAGGTCGCCGCAGTGGTCGCCGCCGGAGCACTGCTGACATATGGCGCTGCACTGCTCATCAAGCGTTATCTCACCCAGACGTCTGACGCTTCTCGGGCTGAGCACCTGAGCGACGGGGCGATGCGTGTTGCACTCTGGGGCACGACCGTGGCGTTGGCCGCTGCGGCGTGGCGTGCCTGGTCGGTGTGGGGTGAGGTGGCACGGGCTGACGTCGCCGCGTTGTTCATCGCTTGGGCGTTTGTTATGGCGGCATCGTTGTGGCAGATGATAACCGGCATGGCTATGACGCGGATGGTGCATGGGCTGGCACTGGCAGCATGGGTGCTGCTGAGCGTGATGTTGGTCGTCATCGCGTGAATACAGTGAGGGGCAGAGCGTGCACGAAAGGGGTATGTGCCCCCCGGCATCCGGTTACAATGCAACCGCGCGATCGCGCAACTTTGACAAGCGAAGCGATTTGGCGTTATAATGATTGCTAGGCAAAGCAGTGCCCCGGTGGCGGAATTGGCATACGCAGCAGGTTGAGGGCCTGTGCCCGAATGGGCGTGGTGGTTCGAGTCCACTCCGGGGCATGATCCTTTCCCCAAAGTGCTAAGCTACGCTGGGAGCGTAGCTTTTTTCTCTATATCCATATATTGAGGAGAACGGTCTATGAGAACAGACAGCTTCAAGGGCAAGGATTTCATCACACTGCTGGAATGGAGCAAAGAGGAAGTCGAAACTATCCTCGATTGCGCCCGCGATCTGAAGAGACGCTATGCGATGGGGGAGTTGCACGATCACCTGCTGCGTGCCAAGACCCTGTTCATGATCTTCTACAATCAGAGCCTGCGGACGCGCAACAGCTTCGAGGCCGGCATGACCCAGCTGGGTGGCCACGCCCACTACCTCGATCCGGAGAAGATTTATACCCCGGCGCTGGAGGGCAAGGAGGTGGCCTACTCCACCGAACGTGTCTCCGATGTCGCGCGCGTGCTGAGTCGCATGGGAGATGGCATCGCTATCCGTTGCTACGGAGATCCGGTGGACTGGGTGTATGGCGCCGCGAATATGCTGATCCGCGAGTTTGCCCGTTGGGCTGACATCCCGGTGTTGAACATGGAGGATGATAAGTATCATCCCTTCCAGGCTCTGGCCGATATTTTGACCACCTGGGAACGTTTTGGCACCTTCAAGGGCATCAAATTCGTGATGAGTTGGGCTTACTCGCCCAGCATTCATAAGCCGCGCGCCGTGCCGCAAAGCGCCATCATCGCCGCTTCGATGATGGGTTGTGACACGGTGCTGTGCCATCCGCCCGAGTTCGAACTCGATCCCGAAGTGATCGCGGCGTGTCAGGCCAACGCCAAGATGAACAACGCCTCTTTCACCATCACGCACGATTTCGAGAGCGCCTTCAAAGATGCCCACGTGGTATACCCCAAGGCATGGGCACCGAAGTGCTTCTTCAAACCCCCGGTGGGCGAGGGAGACGAGCAGAAAGCCAAAGCGATCAACGAAAGCTATAAGCATTGGAAGATGACACGCCGTTTGATGGAGACCGCCGATCACGAGGCGATCTATCTCCATTGTCTGCCGGCTGACCGCGGCTGGGAGGTCGACAACGACGTGATCGACCACACCGATGTCCAGCGGGGATGGCGCTCTGCGGTGTATGAACAGGCTGAAAATCGCTTGCACGTGCAAAAAGCGGTGATGACTTTGACAATGGGAGGACGGCTCTGAGCATGGACCTTTATGGACGCGATCTCATCACCACTCAGGAGTGGAGCAAGCAGGAGCTCGACGCGGTACTAGATCTGGCCGTGCGGATGAAGCGGGATCGCTTTTCCGAGCGTTGGACCAAGATCTTGGCGCACAAGACGTTCTTTATGTTCTTCTACAACCCTTCGGTACGTACCCGGCAGTCGTTTGAGTGTGCTGCCACCGAGCTGGGTGGCCATGCGCAATTCCTGGTGCCGGAGGGCATGCGCCTCAAGACGGCCACCACAGCGGGTGAGACGATCGAGGACGCGGCCAAGGTGATGTCACGCTACGCCTGTGGGATCGGCATCCGCATCCTGGAGGACAAGGTTCCGTATTACGGCGCCGGCACCGAGCTGCTGCGCGAGTATGCCTATTGGGCTGATGTGCCGGTCGTCAACATGGCCGACGACCGCTTTCACCCCTTCCAGGGCCTGGCAGATGTGATGGGTTGGGCGGAATGGTTCGGCGGCGGCCCGGGCCGGCCAGACTACAGCCGTTTGCAGGGCAAGAAGTTCGTGCTCACCTGGGCACAAGGCGCCCTGGCACGCAGCTGGTGCAGTGTCCAGGAAGCGCTCTTGATCGCCAGCCGCTTTGGGATGCATATCACCATCGCGCGGCCCGACGGCTATGACCTCGACCCTGAGGTGATCGAATGGACCAGGCAGAACTGCCAAGCGTGGGGCACCTCGCTGGAAATCACGAACGATCCAGTGCGTTGCATGGATGGTGCGCATATTGTCTACGCGCGCAACTGGATGAGCCCCAACGCATATCAGGACGGTCAATTCAAGAAGCAGGAAGAGATCGCCAAGGCCCTCTCGTATCAGGGTTGGACGTTAGATGCTGCGAAAATGGCCCGCACCGACAACGCCATCTTCACCCATCCCATGCCGGTCGATCGCGGCAATGAGGTGACCGACGAAGTCGCCAGCGGCCCCAACTCGGTGATCTATATGGTGGCCGAGAACCGTTTGCACGTGCAAAAGGCGGTGATGGCTCTGACGATGGGCAATCTGTGATCCATCTGGAGGATGGTACTCAAAGCGTATCCGGGCGTTGTGGGACGCCGCCCGGAGGCACGCTGATCGCGTGCAGGAGAGAAAGAGATGAATAGCACAGGTCGCAAAGTCGCGGTTGTGGCAATCGGCGGCAATTCGCTCATCAAAGATTCGGCGCACCAAACCGTGGAGGATCAGTATGCAGCCGCCAACGAGACCACCTATCACATCGCCCAAATGGTGCGAATGGGGTGGGAGATCGCCCTCACCCACGGGAATGGTCCCCAGGTAGGGTTTATCCTCCGCCGTTCCGAGCTAGCTCGCCACGAATTGCACGAAGTTCCGCTTGATGTGTGCGGTGCCGACACGCAGGGCGCCATCGGATATGCTCTCCAACAGACCCTGCGCAACCACCTCCTGGACATGCGCATTGCCAAGCCGGTGGTGACGGTGGTGACTCAGGTGGAGGTGGATCCGAATGACCCGGCCTGGCAGAATCCTTCAAAGCCGATCGGCTCGTTTATGACCGAAGAACTGGCCCGGGAACGGCGCGAGAAGGATGGTTGGAACGTGATCGAAGACGCCGGCCGCGGCTGGCGGCGTGTGGTCGCCTCTCCGTTTCCCAAGCGGGTGGTCGAGCTGGATGTGGTCCAACTGTTGCTGGACGCCGGCGCCGTGGTGATCACCGTGGGCGGAGGTGGCATCCCGGTGGTGGCCGATGAAAAGGGCCATCTCAGGGGGGTAGCTGCCGTCATCGACAAGGACTATGCCTCCGGATTGCTCGCCTCATCCCTCAACGCTGATTTGCTGCTGATCAGCACAGCGGTGGAGAAGGTGGCGCTGCACTTTGGCACACCGAACCAACGCTGGCTGGATCACATGACCCTGAGCGAGGCAAAGCGATATCTCGCCGAGGGTATCCACTTCAAGAAGGGAAGCATGGCGCCTAAGATAGAGGCGATCATCGACTACCTAGAGCGGGGCGGTCGGTACGCCATTATCACCAATCCAGAGAACATCGAGCGTGCCCTGAACGGTGAGACCGGCACGCATATCACACCAGATTAGCTTTGTCTTCCCTACATCGAGCCGCCTCGAGACAACAATGTGGCACACTCCACGAAACCTTCTTCGATAATTTGGAGGAGCACATGGCCAGGTATCTGGTGTATATCGAAACCCGTGGTGACCCGGTCACGGTGAAAGGTCCAGTGGCGCACGTGCCGGCCCTGCCCGGTGCCTCTGCGCGTGGTAAGACTGTCGAGGAAGCCAAAGAGAACATTCGTGTTGCAGTTCAGCAGTACCTCGCTCTTTTGCGTGATGTCGGAGAGCCCGTTCCGAAGGCCGATGAACCGATCCTGCTGGAATTTGAAGAGACTGAAAACACCACTTTTGTCACCGACTATGATCCTGTCCAGCCCAATGAGCTGGAGACCTTGTTCCGCTGGATGGCGATTTCGCGCCAGGAGCTGATGGACTTGCTGCGTTGTATGCCTCAGGAGATGTGGGACTGGCGGCCATCCGAGGAGGCCTGGTCGGTCGCCCAGATCGTGTGTCATCTGGCTGAATCCGATCTGTGGTATACGGAGCGTCTCAAGCAATGGCCTGAAGCACCGCTATACCGCCTGGCGGCGACGCGCGGCATTGCGCTGGAACGGCTGCGCGCTGTGCCTGAAGCGGAACGCGGCAAAATCGTTCACCATCAGGGTGAGGAGTGGACGATGCGCAAGGTGATCCGGCGCATGCTCGAACACGAACGTGAGCATATCGCCCAGCTGCGCACAATGATCGAGGAATATCACCGGCAATCTCCGTCAACAGCGGATGCTTCCGCTTGACCCTCGCTCGGGAAAGAATCCTCTATGAGGCCTTCCCAGAGCATCCCTTGTACCATTTCTTCCCAGTATTTGCGATTGTGAGGAGCGGTCATGCCATCGCAACCAAGATCGGGCATGGAACACATCGTAGGTTTGAGATGTCTCATTTGTGGAAAAGAGTACCGACCCGACGAGGTGGAGTACGTCTGTCCGCATCACGGAAACGAGGGCATCTTGGATGTCCAATACGATTATGAGTTGATCGCGCGTCGCATCAGCCAAGGGGATTTGCTGCATAGCACCGACTATTCCATGTGGCGCTACAGACCACTGCTGCCGATTCGCGCTGACGCATCGATGCCACCGTTGCTGGTAGGATGGACGCCGCTGATGCGCGCGAACCGCCTCGCGGCTGAGCTGGGGCTCAAAAGTTTGTGGATCAAGGACGATGGCCGGCAGCCCACCGGTTCCCTGAAGGATCGTGCCAGTGCCATCGCTGTCGTGAAAGCTCGTGAGAAGGGGGCGGCCGTGATCACAACGGCCAGCACAGGCAACGCTGCCGCCGCCCTCGCCGGCTTATGCGCCAGTGTGCGACAACGCAATGTCATTTTCGTGCCTCAGAGCGCGCCGCCGGCCAAGATCGCCCAACTGCTGGTGTTTGGTTCCGAGGTCATGTTGGTGCAGGGCAGCTACGACGACGCCTTTGAACTGTGTCTCCTTGCTGCCCAAGAGTACGGATGGTACAATCGCAACACCGCTTACAATCCCTATATGACCGAAGGCAAAAAGACGGTCGCCCTGGAAATCTGTGAACAGATGGGATGGCAGGCGCCGGACGCTGTTTTCGTCAGCGTTGGCGATGGTTGTATCATCGGTGGGTTGCACAAGGGTTTCCGGGATTTATATCACTTGGGTTGGATCGACCATATACCACGCTTGATGGGGGTACAAGCTGCGGGCTCTGCTTACCTCTACGATGCCTGGGTCAACCGGGAAGATGTGCTCACCAAACCGCCCATTGCAGCCCACACCGTCGCAGATAGCATCAGCGCCGGCCTGCCGCGCGACCGCTTGAAGGCCATGGCAGCGGTGTGCGATACGAATGGCGCTTTCATTTGTGTAAGCGACGACGAGATTCTGGCGGCGATACCGGCTCTGGCACGTGGCAGTGGAATCTTTGCCGAGCCGGCCGGTGCCGCTGCCTATGCCGGATTGCTGAAGGCACTGTACAATGGACAGGTGCACGCTGATGAGCGCATCGTGGTGCTGGTCACCGGCAATGGACTCAAGGATGTCCAGAGCGCCATGAGATCCGTTGAACAGGTGGGGACACGCGCGCACGTCGTCGAGAAAACGTTCGAGGACGTGAGACGGGTGGTACAACAGTTAAATCTCGCGGAAGTGTCTTCCCTTGTGTGAGGGGGGTAGTACGAAGACGAAACGCAAGCGGTATCCAGGGGAGGTGTTCTGTGACGGAAAGACCACGCTATTCCATTGTTGCCCCGTGCTACAATGAGGAAGGGGTGTTGTACGAGCTGCACAAGCGTATCAGTGCCGTGATGGACAGCCTCGGTGAACCGTGGGAATTGGTGCTGGTCAACGATGGCAGTCACGATCGCACCCCTGAAATCATGCGCGAGCTCCATCAACGGGATCCGCGGGTCAAAATTGTGGACTTTGCGCGCAACTTCGGCCACCAGATCGCGGTCACAGCGGGCCTGGATTTCGCCCGTGGCGATGCCGTGGTGATCATCGACGCCGATCTCCAGGATCCTCCCCAGGTCATCCTGGATATGGTTCAAAAATGGAAAGAGGGGTACGAAGTCGTTTATGCTGTGCGCACCCACCGCAAAGGGGAAAGTTGGTTCAAGAAGTTCACCGCCTCCTTGTTTTATCGCCTGATCTACCGCATCACCGATGTCAAGATCCCGCTGGACACGGGTGACTTCCGCCTGATGGACCGCCGGGTGGTGGATGTCCTCAGGCAGATGCGCGAGCGGCATCGCTTTATCCGGGGCATGACCAGTTGGGTGGGCTTTCGCCAGACCGGCGTCTACTACGTGCGCGAAGAGCGTTTTGCCGGCCAGACCCATTATCCCTTCCGGAAAATGCTCAAATTCGCCTTGGACGCCATCACCGGGTTCAGTTATCTTCCCCTGCAGCTGGCCACTTATCTGGGCTTCGCCATTGCAGCGCTGAGCGCGGTCGCCGCTGTGGTGGTCATCTTCACCCGCCTCTTCATGGGAGCTGCCCCTTTTTACGGGCAAGCGACCACTCTGGTGTGTGTCCTGTTTATCGGTGGCGTGCAGCTGATCACGCTGGGTATTATCGGCGAATACTTGGGACGCATTTACGATGAAGTGAAAGGACGCCCTCTCTATATCCTGCGTGAGGCGATCGGCTTTGAAGAGACGCAGGCGCCATCGGTGGGACAAACAGCGCAATAGAGTGTGAAATTTACTTCGCGGAGAAACTCATATGATCGATCTGACCATCTATGAAGATCGCCTGGCGCGAGCTGTCCAACGTGCCCGTGAGCGTGGTATTATCATCCCTACCTTCGCCCAACAGCGCGATCCGACGACTGTTCCGGAGGCGATCCGACGCAAGCTCGCGAGCATCGGCCTCTGGGATATCACACCACTCAATCTATTCCGCATCACGTGGAAGAATGAACCGGTGCCTATGGGAGGCGGCTTTGGCGCGGTGAATTATCTCGAATTTCCCTCCTCTCTGACCGGAGTCGAGGCGCGCATCATCGCCTTGGTGGGGAAATGGTTCCCCACAGGCGCCCACAAGGTGGGTGCCGCGTTTGGGTGTTTGGTGCCGCGCCTGGTCACCGGTCAGTTTGACCCGACCACTCAGAAAGCTGCGTGGCCGTCGACAGGGAACTATTGCCGAGGCGGAGCTTACGACTCCGCCTTGTTGGGTTGTGATTCGATCGCTATCTTGCCAGAAGGGATGAGTCAGGAGCGCTTTGAGTGGCTCGCTTCCGTGGCGGGAGAGGTGATCAAGACACCTGGCACTGAGAGCAACGTCAAGGAAATTTTCGACAAGTGCTGGGAGCTGCGCCGTTCCGGTGAGGATATTGTGATCTTCAACCAGTTCGATGAAATGGGCAATTACCTGTGGCATTATTACGTCACCGGCCACGCGATGGAGGAAGTGCTGCAGCAAGAGCTGCGTTCCGGGGACACCTATCGCGGCGTGGTGCTGACCACCGGTTCAGCAGGGACGATCGGTTGTGGGGACTACCTGAAGCAGGTTTTCCCGACCAGCAAGATTGCCGCCAGCGAGGCGCTGCAATGCCCGACGTTGATGTACAATGGGTTTGGCGCCCATCGCATTGAGGGTATCGGCGACAAGCACGTCCCTTGGATCCACAATGTTAAGAACACCGATATGGTGATGGCGATCGACGACGAAGCCACCATGCAGCTTATCCGTCTTTTCAACGAGCCGGCCGGGCAATCTTATCTCGCTTCTCAGGGCGTTCCCGAGCAGACGATCGCGCGCTTGCCCTTGCTGGGCATTTCCGGGGTTGCCAACTTGCTATCGTGCATTAAGTTTGCCCGTTATTATGAGCTGGGCGATCACGATGTCGTGCTGACAGTGCTGACCGACTCGATGGAGATGTATACCAGCCGGCTGCGCGAGCTAACTGCAGAACGCGGTGCGTTCACCCGTGAGGAGGCCATCGTTGCATATCATCGCTATCTGCGGGATCAGGGGATCGAGTATGTAGAGGAATTGAGCTATTATGGTCGCAAACGCATTCACAACCTGAAGTATTACACATGGGTGGAGCAGCAGGGCAAAAGCGCTGAGGAGCTCGAAGCGCAGTGGTACGACCCGCATTATTGGACGGATATCCAGAACCAGGTGGAACAGATTGACGAGCTGATCAAGCAGTTCAACGAGCGCACGGGTCTTTTGAAGACTTTGTGAGCCGAAGATAGTTTGTAACCAGGGTAGGTGATCGCACAGCTTTCAGTTGGCGAGGTGATGGCGAATGGGTGTGCTTCCAGAGATCCGGATTGGGCTGATCGGATATGGTTTCATCGGCAAAGTGCATACACTGGCCTATCAGGCGTTGCCGCTGATGTACGACCCGATGCCGGCGCGGGTCAAGTTAGTGGGCGTGAGCGCAGCCAGCCGTGAGTCGGTGCAGAAGGCTATTGATCAGGCCGGATATGTATTCGGCAGCACCGACTGGCGTGAGGTGGTCGCGCGCGAGGATATTGACGTCATCGATTGTTGTGTGCCCAATCACCTGCATTATGAAGTGGTGATGGCCGCACTGCGGGCAGGCAAGCACGTGTACTGTGACAAACCGCTTGCGGCGAACCTGATCCAGGCACGCGAAATGTTGGCTGAAGCACAGCGCTCTGGCCGGCAACACCGTATGACCTTTCACCTGCGCTTCGTGCCGGCGCTGATGCGCGCCAAGCAGCTGGTCGAGGAAGGATTCTTGGGACAGGTTTTCAGCTTCCGCGCCTGTTATCTGCATTCGGGATATGTCAATCCCAATCGTCCGATGTCCTGGCGTCTGGATGCCGCGGCAGGAGGTGGCGCGCTGGTCGACCTGGGCTCCCACGTGCTCGACCTGCTGCGCTATCTGTTAGGCGACTTCGCGGAAGTTTTTGCCGTCACGGAGACTTTTATCAAGGAGCGGCCGCTTCCTGGTCAGCCTGAGCGCCGTGCTGCGGTGACGGTGGATGATCTGGCGATGTTGACTCTGCGCACCGTGAACGGCGCCCTCGGCACCGTCGAGGCCAGCCGGCTGGCAACAGGCACAAACGATGACATGCACATCGAGATCTACGGTCAGCAGGGAGCATTGCGTTTCAACCTGATGGATCCCAACTGGCTGTATGTCTTCGACGCACGCGACCCGGAAGCGCCTCTGGGGGGCAATCGCGGATTTAAGGCGATCGAGAGCGTGCAGCGCTATCCGTCGCCGGCGGTGCTGCCCGGACCTAAGTTCGCCATCGGTTGGCTGCGATATCATGTCGCCAGCCAGTTCGGCTTTATCACCAGCCTGGTGAGGGGCCAGCCAAGTCCGCCCGATTTTGAAGACGGCATGCGCGTGCAGGAAATTATGGAAGCGGCCTACCGTTCCGCTCGCGAAGGCCGTTGGGTCTCTTTACCCTTGCCGTGAGATGGGCTCGAAGCGAAGCCCGGAGGCTATACGGTCGATTTCGCAGCGATCGCTGCCTGAATCATCGCAATAAGCTCGTTGACCGGCTTAGGTCCTAAATCTTGTCCACTGCGCAGCCGCACGGCGACCGTGCTGGCTTCGGCTTCGCGGTCGCCCACTACCAACATATAGGGGATCTTCTGTTCTTGGGCTTTGCGGATTTTATTGGCCATACGGTCGCTGCCCTCATCGACTTCAGCCCGCAGACCCGCTGATTGCATCTGGGCAGCTACTTGCCGAGCATAGTCGAGATGGCGGTCGGCGATCGGGATGAGTATTGCCTGGATGGGCGCCAGCCAGACGGGAAATGCGCCGCCGTAATGCTCGATCAGGATGCCGAAGAAGCGCTCCATACTGCCCAACAACGCGCGGTGCACCATGTAGGGACGGTGCGGCTGTCCATCCTCACCCATGTAGGTCAGGTCAAAGCGTTCTGGCAGGTTGAAATCGAACTGGATGGTGGTCAGCTGCCACTCGCGATTGAGCGCGTCCTTCACCTTGAGGTCGATCTTAGGACCGTAGAAAGCCCCACCTCCCTCGTCGATTTCGTACGGGATGCCGGTGCGCTTTAAAGCGCCTTCCAACGCGCTTTCAGCAGCGTGCCACTGTTCGACGTCACCGACCGCTTTGCGCTCACCTGGACGTGTGCTCAGATAGGCGCTGAACTCATCAAAGCCGAACGAGCGGAGCAGATACAGGGAAAAGTTGAGCACAAAATCGATCTCCGCGGGCATCTGGTCAGGGCGACAGAAATGGTGTGCGTCGTCCTGGGTGAATCCGCGCACGCGCAACAGGCCGTGCAGCACGCCGCTGCGCTCGTAACGATATACGGTGCCCCATTCGGCAAAACGCAACGGCAGGTCGCGATAGCTGCGCAGAGCGCTCTTATAAATCAATATATGAAATGGGCAGTTCATTGGCTTCAAGTAATATTGCTGCCCTTCGATCTCCATCGGAGCGTACATGTTCTCGCGGTAATAGCTCAGATGTCCGCTCGTCTCCCAAAGGGTGCTGCGACCGATATGGGGTGAATAGACAAGGTCATAGCCGTTTGCCAGGTGTTCTCGCTTGCAGAAGTCCTCGATCAGGTGGCGGATCAAGGCGCCCTTGGGATGCCAGAGGATCAGGCCACCCCCCAGCTGATCGGGGTGGATGCTGAAAAGGTCCAGCTGAGTGCCCAGACGACGGTGATCGCGCTTTTCTGCCTCAGCCAAGCGTCTGAGATAGGCCTCTAACTGCTCCGCTGTCTCCCAGGCGGTGCCATAGATGCGCTGCAGCATCGGGTTGCGCTCATCGCCGCGCCAATAAGCCCCAGCCACCCGGAGCAGCTTGATGCCATCGGGGTTAATCTGCCCGGTTCTTTCCAGATGCGGGCCGCGACAGAGGTCCTCAAAGTTGTCGTGGCGGTACGTGGTCAGTGTCACAGTGGCTTCACCGCCGCCAGAGGCCTCGCCGTCCTCGTCCAAATTGCCGGACACCAAGCCCTCTATCAGCTCCAGCTTGTAAGGCTGATCGGCGAAAATATGACGCGCTTCATCGGGTGTGATCTCACGGCGCACGAACTGGTAATCGGCGGCGATGATCTCGCGCATACGTCGCTCGATGGCGACCAAGTCATCCGGATTGAGTGAACGGGGAAGGTCGAAATCATAGTAGAAGCCGTCCTCGATGGCCGGGCCGATGGCGAGCTTGCCTTCTGGGAACATCTCCAGGACAGCCTGTGCCATGACGTGGGAAGCTGAATGGCGTAGACGATATAAATAACTCTCCGCGTAATCCGAGCGGCCCATCACAATCTCCTGATAAGGGATGGTGTGTTGCTACTGTCGCTCCACTTATTGTAGTGCGAAACAGACGATCCAGCCAATGAACACAATGAGAGATTACAACGTGCGTCCGACGGCTTCGCTCACCCGTACAAGCTGTTTCATCAATTCGGCGAAACGCGCCGCACGCAAAGACTGCCCACCGTCGGAGAGCGCTTTTTCCGGATTGGGATGCACTTCGATGATCAATCCATCCGCGCCGGCAGCGATCGAAGCACGCGAGACGGCGCTGACCAAATTCCACTTGCCGGTGGCGTGGCTGGGATCCACTATGACGGGCAGGTGGGTCAACTCCTTGAGCACCGGGATGGCATTGATGTCCAGTGTGTTGCGCGTGTACGTTTCAAATGTGCGGATGCCGCGCTCGCACAGGATTACCTTGTGATTGCCGTGTGACAATATGTATTCTGCACTCATCAACAATTCCTCAATAGTGGACATCATGCCTCTCTTGAGCAACACGGGGAAGCCAGCTTCCCCAACAGCATGCAAGAGAGCATAGTTTTGCATATTGCGTGTGCCAATCTGCAGGATGTCGGCATACTTTGCGACCAGTGGCACTTGCTCGGGCGACATCACCTCGGTCACGATGGGCAGACCGGTGCGCTCCCGTGCCTCAGCCAGATAAACCAGTGCCTCCTCACCCAACCCTTGGAAGCTATAGGGAGAGGTGCGTGGCTTGAAAGCGCCACCGCGTAGCATATGGGCGCCGGCCTCTTTGACCAGTTGGGCTGTTTCCAGGATTTGTTCTCGGCTTTCAACGGCACACGGGCCTGCTATGATGGTGAGCTGTTTTCCGCCCACAGGATGTCCGGCGATCTCGATGATTGTGTCTTGGGGTTTAAAGTCACGACTGGCCAGCTTGAATGGGTGCAAGATGGGGACAACCCGTTCCACCCCTTGCATTCGTGCCAGAGCGTCCTTGTCCAAAGGGCGCTCATCCCCGATGATCCCGATGATGGTCCGCTCTTCACCTTTTGACAAATGGGTGCGGAAGCCCAATTCATGGATACGGGCCACCACACTTTCGATCTCTTGCTGGGTAGCACCCATACGCATTACAATGATCATTTTGTCACCCCTTCCTCACTTCCATCCGCTGATCCAAGTGCAGTTTTGCTCACATCCGGGAGACGGACTCCTCCACGGCTTGCTTCTGACCAATCGGGGCGTAGATTCACTGCATTGTGCAAATAGACATGTTGAATTTCTTCAGGGGCTTTGTCGGTATTCCAGTGGATCAGCACGCGAATGCAGCGTTGCAATCCATGCGGCGCGGCAATCTCGTGGGCACATAGCATCGCGACGTGGTTCCACCCCAGCTCACGTGCCGCCACGGCTGGAAATTCTGCCGTAAGGTCGGGGCTGGTGGTGAAGAATATGCTGGCAATGTCAT
Source organism: Ardenticatenia bacterium (assembly GCA_003130875.1). Classification (GTDB taxonomy): domain Bacteria; phylum Chloroflexota; class Anaerolineae; order 4572-78; family NAK82; genus NAK82. Next base: position 8,707 of record QEXY01000004.1, on the reverse strand, counting down.
CCCTGACGATCCCATTACGTTCAACCATTTGGACTAGTAATTCGCGTGTGGCCGTTAGGATTGCCTCACGGGTGTTTGCTTCACATGTAGTGGCCCCTCGCACACCTCGACAAACCGGCATGATGCCTCCCCTGATGTATCTTGCTGCCCTCATCTCTCGGGGTGTCCGATTTCCTGCCGTCCCGGCGAGTTGCGGAAGTCCCCTTGAACGAATAGACGGAGCAAATAAACGGAAGGGCGTGGATCGAGCTGCTCCACGCCCTTGAGTTGACTGCTCGCCTGATAGAACCTACTCGGGTGGAGGCAGCACCTGAGCCTTGTGCTGAAAATAATAATAGTGACCGTTATATGTTGACATGCCCGGCTTTACCCAAACTGCTGGAATGCTCATCCCCTTTTCCCGCCTAGAAGAAAGCCCCCTGTATGGGCAAAGATCACCTCTTCTTATATAGCGCGCCCATCTTGAAATGTCAAGATGGCAGAAAAAGGGGAGGTTGAGAGTATGGGGAATAGTATCTCCCCGTTTTTCCAGCGCGATGACGAATGGGGCGACGTCGGATTGGGTATTGGGCTTTGCAGCTGTAGCTGGACTACACTCGTTCCGCTTCCTCGCGTGCCACGCGACACCAACGGATGACGCGCGTTGGGTCGCCTCCCAAGGTGTGATTATCCTTCATAATCGCCTCCACGCGACAATTGCGGGTGAGGCGAAAAGCTTCGCGGATTTTGGCACGGATACGTTCTTCATCAAACGGCATCGCCAAGTCGGTGGGACTGGGTTTCCAGGAGAAGATGTAGCGGTCACCCAGCTTCTCCGCCATATCGGCCACGTTGGCCCATGGGGACACCGATACGCGCCGCAAGCGCGGAATACGTTGCACCACGTGCCAACGCTTGTCCAATGGCTCGCAACATCCATAGCAGTTCAGGCCGAAGTGTTCCAGGATGGAGAGTTGATAGGGGAACACGAACTCGGCGAACATGGCTGGCGACACCCCGACCGTCTCCTGGCTCTCGGCAAACCCCCACATGTCACACATTCGCACCCGACCGTCGAAGTCTGGCTGCGGCAGCTCGGTGCACCAGCCCAGCCCGCCTGAGCCCACATAGCTGCCGTCGTTGTTCAGGCTGAGCAGCCCCTCTCTCTCCAGATATTCAAGCAGGCGCAATGTGCCATCGCGCAGGATGGACATCAACGTGTGGACCAGCTCAGGATTGTCCACCATATCGAGCATGATCTGCTGCAACCCGCGCAGGTGGGCCAGCTTCATGGTCATCCCCAGTGTCCACCACCAGTTGGTGCGGATGCGCACCGTCAATAGGTCGCCGAAGATGTCGTGGGCCATCTCGGCCAGGCGGTGAGTGGCAGGCCAATCGATCTGCACCTGTGGCATACGAAGGTATTGGATATCCTCAGCTGAGCGGATGGGAGCTTCCCAGACGTAAGAGCCACCGTGCTCGCCGCCGATCACCTTTTCCTTGAGCCCCCAATCCTCCAGGCCGCCGGTGTGCACGTGCGGGGTATCAAAGTAAGGCACGATGGTGTAGTCGTCGCCCATCTGGGTGCCCCAAAAGATCTCTTTGCGCAGGCGCATCTCCCACCAACGCCCGATCACCCCCTCGCATTCCAGGTCGGCGGGACGGATGATCTCATTCCAACCGTTTTCTGGATCACAGAAGATCACGGGACGCGTCGGTTGCAGGCTGTTATGCGCGTACCATAACCGGCGTTTCTCCTCTTCGATAGGACGTGCTGCCAGCTCCGCCACCTGGCCGGCCAGACGGCGCAACACCTGGCGTTCTGTTGAGCTGACGGAGAAAAACTGGGGTTGCAGCTGCTGGATCAGCACGGCATCCAGCCGCGTTTGCATACTCGCTAGATCAACTGTCGTCGCGCTCAATGTCTTATCTCCTTCACCCCGTATCGAACCATTGTCCTCTCAACCGAACCTAATGATACCGTCCGTATTCATAGACGGTGTCGAACAAAGCCAGGACGTTTTCCGGCGGGACGCCGGTCTGGATGTTATGACCAGCACAGAAGACAAAGCCACCACCTGGCATGAAATCTTCCAGCAGGCGCTTAGCCTCTTCGCGCACCTGCTCCGGCGTGCCGAAGGGCAATATGCGCTGTTGGTCAAAGCCGCCCCAAAAGGTGAGATGTCGGCCATATGCACGCTTGAGCTGCTTGCGATCGCCCATGCCGCGCGCCAGCGGCTGTACGGGGTGTAGGATATCCACCCCACCTTCGATCAGATATTTGATCATCGGTTCGATGCCGCCGCAAGAGTGATAGAAGATCTTGGCATTGGTCTTGCCTTTGATGCGTTGCCAGAACTTTACATAACGTGGCCAAACCAATTCCCGATACACCCTCTCTGAGATCGCGGGGCCTGTCTGTGTTCCCAAATCCGAGCCAGTCATCACGACGGAGACATATGCACCGACGCGCGACAGAATCTCGTCGAACAATGCCAATTGGAACTCCAGCATAGCGTCCAGCAGCGCTTCAACCATCTCGGGCCGCAGCAGCAAGTCCTCGAAGAACTGCATGTAACCGCGCAAATACCAGGAGAACTCAAAAATCGACCCGATGGCGTTGACGATGATGGCGTAGTCGGTCGTCTCGTACAGCTGGCGCGCTTTCTCCTCCAGGCCGGCATAGCGTGCCGGGTCGTGTGGATCCGGCCACCTGAAAGCGGCAATGTCCGCGACTGTCTCGGCCCTGGCCAACGGATGGGCATCCTCACGCGCAAAGTCGTAATAGAGCAAGCGGCCGGTCTCGGGGTGGAATGCGGCGGTGCGTCGCACGCCAAATTCATCCTGGTAACTGTTGTCTGGCAGCTCGATGTCGTGCCAATCGCGCGAGGCGCTGAGGTAGATATAACGTGTATCCACGTGCAACCGCTCGAGCAGCTGCGGGCATGGCAGTGCCAGCTGCTGGATGCGGTCCACCACTGGGTCGTCTGAGGTGATGCCGAGGTGCTGTTTCAGGGCGTCGTTCGCGCCGGTGGTGATGCCAGTGACAATGCTGCCCAGGTCAATGGGAACGCGGTCTGGTTCCTGGTGGTTCAGGGTGATTTCGAGACGCATACGTGGGTTCCAAGAGGGCATACGACCACCTCCAAGCTGGCGGCGTTCAGGGTTTAGACAGCGGCACGCTGAATTTGCTTTTCGATCCCCAGGTCGAGCAGGGCAGCGGCCAGGATCACCACCCCGAAGGCGGCATATGACCACTCATAAGGCAGGCGCGCTTGCACAATCATATTGTCGATCACCATAATAACGAGCGCGCCCAGGAAGACACCGATCATACTGCCCCGTCCACCCCGCAGCGAGGTGCCACCGACCACTGCCGCAGCGACGGCTTGCAGCTCCCAACCGGTGCCGGCATGGGTGGTGACCGCCGAGGTACGAGTGGTCTGCAAAATAGCTGAAAAAGCGCACAGGAAGCCCACAATCATAAAGCAGACTATCTTGACCAAGTGCGTATCGATGGCCATTGCGCGTGCCGCTTGCGCATTGTCACCGGTGGCATAGATCCAATTACCGAAGCGCCCTCGATGCAGCACAAAGTAGAGCACGATGGCGAACAACACGAACCAGATCACCTGCGATGGCACAACATCTCCCACCCGACCGGTGAAGATCTGCACAAATGTCTCGTGTTGTACAAACTCGTAAGAACGCACTTTTCCTGCGGTCAGGATCTCAGTCAAGCCGCGCCAGGTGAGCATAAACCCGAGCGTGGCGATAAACGAGACGATCCGCGCTTTGACGACCACTAACCCGTGCAGCAACCCGATCCCGACACCCAGCAGGCAGGTGAGCAGTGCGGCAATATAGATATTGATACCGGCGCCCGCTAACGAGATGAAGATGAGCGACCCCAACGCCAGCTGGGAACCCACCGAGAGGTCGAACTCCCCAGAGACCATCAGCACCCCGACCCCCAGCGCGATGATGCCGAACTCAGGACCCAACGCCAGGAGTGTCTTCAGGTTTGCTTCTTGGATGAAGGTATTCTGAGGTGTCAGGAGAGCTGCGCCGGCGACGAGAACGATCAGAACGACCAGGACACCAATGTTGCGGAAACGAACGAAAAACGGGATCGGCTGGCTTTCCATAGGCGTCTATCTCGCGTGTTGTGTTGTCGGTACTGCGTCACCCAACGTGCCGCGTGCGATGATGTCGGATAACTCATCTACGTCGGTATCCTTGGTGCGCACGTCCACCAAATTGCATCCGTGGGCCAGGACCACAATACGGTCTGCCACGGAGAACACATGGTGCAGCGTGTGGGTGATGAAGACCACGGCCACCCCTTGATCGCGCAGGTGGCGCACAAAATCGAGCACCTCGCGCACCTCTTTGACCGACAAGGCGATGGTGGGCTCGTCCAGGATCACCAGCTTGGCCTTGAAATGGATGGCGCGGGCAATGGCGACCCCTTGGCGCTGACCACCTGAAAGGGCTGAGACCAATGCGTGAGGCGAACGCAAGCGCAACCCCATGCTGGCCAGCGCTTCCATGCTCTCCTTGTTCATCGTTCGCTGGTCGATCAAACCCAGTAACGTGGTTGGTTCACGGCCCATGAAAATATTGCGTGCAATGCTCAGATGCGGACACAGCGCCTGTTCCTGGTACACCGTCTCGATCCCCAGCGCGCGTGCGTCCTTCGGTGAGCGCAGTTTTACCTCGCGGCCCTCGAAAAAGATCTGACCCTCATCGGCGGTGTGGTACCCCGAGGCGACTTTGATCAGAGTGGACTTGCCAGCGCCGTTGTCACCGCACAGGCCCACCACCTCGCCGCGATGTACTGTGAAGTTCACACCGCGCAGCGCGTGCACCCGCCCGAACCATTTGTGGATGTTCACCATTTTGAGCAAAACCTGCCCGTTCGTCGGGGCAGCTTCTTCCGCGGCTGCACGCTCAGACACACATGGGAGAGATCCCGTGTCGAACAGTTCTTCTTCGTCGTTTGCTGGTACTTGAGCACTTCCTTCCATTCTTTCCCTCCTTATCCTGACAGGTTGAACTCTTCCAATCTTGCACCAGGCAACGAACATCCCTTAGGTTGTTTGTTCGGCAAATTGACGGTTGGCCAGGTTATTGATAATGACGAAGAGGATCACAGCCAATCCGATGAAGGTATTCACGCCGAAGACGGGCACCTGGAGTAAGATCAAGCCGTTGTCGATGATCTGAATGATGAACACCCCCAGTGCGATCCCCAGCATATTGCCCACGCCGCCGCGCAGCGAAACACCTCCGACCACGACTGCGGCAACCGCCTTCAGCTCAAAGCCGATGCCCTGCGAAGCGGTGAAAGATCCCAGCCGCGTCGCCTGCATGATGCCAGCGAACGCGCACAGTGCACCCACGATCATATAGCACACAATCTTCACCAGATGCGTATCGATGCCCATCGCGCGTGCTGCATCCGGGTTGCTGCCGGTGGCATAAATCCAGTTGCCGAAGCGTCCTAGATGGAGCACAATCCCTAACACTACAGCGATGCCCAAGAACCATAGCAGTTGTGCAGGCACAGATCCCACCTGGCCGGTCAAGAAGTGGGCGAAATCGGAGTTAGTGGGGACGTATGGCAGAATGCTGATCGGCATCAGGCCGCTGACGACGTACAAGACGCCCCGCCAGAAGAGCAGCATGCTGAGAGTGATGATGAAAGAGGGCAACCCGGTGCGTGTGACCAGCACACCATTGAGAAGACCCAGCGATGCCCCCACGGGGACCATGAGCGCCAAAGCGGCAAAGGGATCAACCCCGGCTATCAGCAACTGGGCAAAGAGAAAGGAGCAGAGGGGTAACACCGAGGCGATCGATAAGTCGAACTCGCCGCAAATCATCAAAACGCCGATCCCTAATGCCACCACCCCGAGATCAGGGGTCAATTTGGCGATGGCGGCCAGGTTGCGTGGATCGACGAAACGGTGGCCCGGCGAGAAAGCCCAAAATATCAGAAAAGTGATGATGAAGACCAGCGGGGTGCTGATGAAGCTCAACCATAATCCCTGTCCAAGGCGACGTTGCATCGTGCTTCCTCGTGATGTGACTGGATAGGATAATCATTTGGGGGCAGGCATGTTCCTGCCCCCTGTCTGTCAAACGAGATAAGGTTCTCGCCTGATCAGCGATACTTACCCGACAGCGGCTCGATGAACTCGATGTTCTCCTTGGTGACCAGGTAACCGCCAGTGTCGATGTTGGGGGTCAGGCGGAACTTGTTGTACAGGTAGAGCACGATCACAGCGAAGTAACCCTGCAGATACTGCTGCTGATCGATGGTAGCGAGCACGTAATCGGACTTGAGGCCCTCAACCGTGCCCGGGGTTGTGTCGAAGCCGCCGGCGAGGATTTCGCCCGGTGCTTTGCCCGCGTTCTTCAGGACGCTGGTCAGGCGATCTGTTGCAATGCCACCGGCGCCGAGCAGGAAGGTTGTTTCCGGATGCGCCAGCAGATATGCAGTCATGCGCTGCTCGACGGTGGTCATCTCGATGCCGCCGCCGTCGAAGAGCTCGATTGAGGTGATGCCAAACTCATCCGCGGCGTCTTTGACACCTGCAAAGCGCACCTGGGCATACATCGCCGTGGGCACCTCGCCGCACATCGCTACGTGGGCTTTGCTGAGATCGATACCTTTCGCCTTGCCCGCTTCGAACAAAGTGCGACCGATCACATAACCGGCACGGCGCTCATTCTGACCGATGTAGCACAGGCGCTTGTTTCCGGCAGCACCTTCTTTGTCATCGTTGTTGATGCCGATGACAGGGATGCCTGCCGCCAGCGCGTCCTCCACCGGCTTGTCCCATGCCTGATCGTCATTGATGACCAGAGCGATGCCATCCGGTTTGGAAGCCACTGCTTCCTGGAACTTCTTCTGCTGCAACGCCAGATCGCTACCCGGCAGGTCGATTTCTGCCTTGCAGCCATACAGCTCCGCTGCATCCATCATGCCCTGCTTGACCACGGCCCAGAAGGGGTCGTCGGCGCCGTGCGTCACCAAGCGGAAGTACATCCCTTCGGCGGGCTTCTGTCCCTTTGGCGCTGCCATTGCCTCGGAGACGATCATCGGGGATAACAACCCACCTGCGGCAGCGGCGGCCGTTACAGCCAGAAAATCCCTGCGGTGCATCTTTTGACTGGACATAGCTCAACCTCCTTTGGTTTCTTTATGAACCGTTTGCTTGCGACGTTGGCTTAATAACTTAATCCGACGGTGGAGCAGTTCCCATATTCGCGATTTGCCATCCTTGCTCCTATCACCACCTCCTTTCAAGAAATCATTCAGAGGAATGGTAGGAAACGGGGGACATATGGGCTCTTTCAGAATAGCGTACACCTCTTGCATTAGTTTAGCATTAAAAGGATGGGTTGTCAATCACGTGAGGTACGTGAGCGCGTGTGCAGACGGCGCGCCTGCACCGTCAAGCGTGCCGAGCACCTTTGAAACACGGAACCCGTGGGAGAATCCAAAAGGCGTGAAACTTCATCTTTCGTGCTTTTTGTCACCTTTCGTGGACCTCAAGTTCCAAACGCTTCCCATAGTCGAGCACGTGGGGATCGCAGAGAAGGACGAGGGATAGGACAAGAATCTCTGTGATGAAAAGGCTTCTTGCAAGTCCTTGTTCCATTCCACTCCCAAATTGAAATACACCTCGCTTAGAGCTTGACAATTACAGTAATCCGTTTTATATTATATTTCGAAGCGTTTCGACTAAGCGCTTCGAAAATTTCTTGTGGCATGAGGCATTCTGATGCCGACGATGGCAGATGTGGCCAAGCGTGCCGGGGTGGCTGTAAGCACTGTTTCATATGCATTGAGCGGCGTTCGTCCGGTCTCTGAGCGGACGCGCCAGCGTATTATGGCGGCTATTGCCGAGCTCGGCTACCACCCTAATATCCTCGCCCGGGGCTTGGCCAGCAAGCGCACTCGTATCATTGCTCTCCTGTTTCCCTCCGTTATCGGCGGTCTCTCCCAAGTGCAATTGGAATTTGTTAACGCTGCTGCTGAGGTTGCCACCCAGCGAGGCTATGCTTTGCTCCTCTGGACATCCCCTCGCGAGGATGGCGAGATCCTGCGCCTGACAAGAGAGGGGTTGATCGAGGGGCTGCTCCTGATGGAGATCCGGGTTCATGATCCCCGCGTTGAAGCGCTAAAGGCATTTGGCTATCCCTTCTGCATGATCGGCCGCACTGAGCACAACGAGGGGATCAGCTTCGTGGATTTCGACTTCGAACAGGCAATCCGTTTGTGTACTCGATATCTCTTTGAGCTGGGGCATCGCAATATCGCTTTTCTTGTCTATTCACCAATTTCGCCGGATTTGGGATACGGACCGGCAGTACGCTCGCTGACTGGTGCACGCGCAGCCTGTGAAGAGGTGGGGTTGCCCTTCGTCGCGCGTGTCTGCGAGACAGATGCTCGTGCGACTTACCGGGCCACCCGTGAATTGCTGGAACAGCACCCCTCACTTACGGCCGTGGTCTACACCTCCGATGTACAGTACTCGGGAATGATGCAAGCCATCTACGAACGCGGGTTGCGGATCCCGGAGGATTTCTCCGTTGTCGCTGTTGTGTCGTCTCGGTTCGCCGAAATGGTAACTCCCCCGATAACCGCTGTCGAGCTTCCGGCCGCTGAGATGGGACGCATCGGGGTCGATTTGTTAATTCGCCATTTGGAAAG
>QEXY01000042.1 GCA_003130875.1 Ardenticatenia bacterium | reverse complement strand
GGTGAAGCGCGACATGGAGAAATCCAAGCCGATGGACCGCCTGATCTGCGGTGACGTCGGCTACGGAAAGACCGAGGTAGCATTGCGTGCTGCCTTCAAGGCGGTGATGGCCGGCAAGCAGGTGGCGCTCCTGGTGCCCACGACGGTGTTGGCACAACAGCACTACCAGACCTTCAGCGAGCGCCTGGCGCCCTATCCGGTCGTGGTGGAGATGCTTTCCCGCTTCCGTTCGCGTAAGGAGCAGGAGGACATCCTGCAACGTCTGCGCGCAGGCAAGGTGGATATCGTCATCGGAACCCACCGCCTGCTTCAGAAGGATGTGCGTTTCAAGGCGCTTGGGCTGCTCATCATCGACGAGGAACAGCGTTTCGGCGTCAGCCACAAGGAGCGCCTGAAAAAGATGCGCACTGAAGTGGATGTTCTGACACTGACGGCCACACCCATTCCGCGCACGCTCTACATGTCGCTCAGCGGTGTGCGGGATATGAGCACGATCAATACACCGCCGGCGGAGCGGTTGCCCATCAAAACCACCATCTGCCCATATGATGAGACGCTGATCCGCACCGCCATTCTGCGCGAGCTCAACCGCGGGGGGCAGGTCTACTTCGTGCACAATCGGGTGCTGGGCATCGAACAGCTCGCACAACGCCTGCGCCATCTGGTGCCCGAAGCACGTATCGCCATCGCCCACGGACAGATGCCGGAGAGTCAGCTGGAACGGGTGATGGTCGATTTCGTGGCACGCAAGTACGACGTTCTGGTGTGTACCTCGATCATCGAAAGCGGGTTGGACATCCCCAATGTCAACACCATCATCATCCATCAAGCACACCAGTTCGGATTGGCACAGCTCTATCAGCTGCGCGGACGGGTGGGACGCGGCGCTGTGCGCGCCTATGCCTATCTACTGACCCCGCGCAACATGGAGATCGGCGAGGCGGCGCGCAAACGCCTGGAAGCCATCGCCGAGGCAAGCGACCTGGGCGCCGGATTGCGCATCGCTATGCGCGACCTGGAGATGCGCGGCGCCGGTGAGATCCTCGGCGACCGCCAGCACGGGCACATCGCCGCCGTGGGCTTTGACCTCTACACACGCCTGTTGGCACAAGCTGTACGTCAGCTGCGCGACGGACGCCAATTGCCCCAACCGGAGGGAGAGGAGGCACTCGCCTATGTGGAGCCATTGCAGGAGGGTGTCCAGATCAGCCTGCCCTTGCAAGCATATCTTCCGGAGGATTACATCCCAGATGCTACGCTGCGCTTGCGCCTCTACCGGCGTATGGCAAGCGTGCTGAGCTTGGCCGACGTCGATGCTATGGCGCAAGAGCTGCGGGATCGCTTCGGCGAGCCTCCGCCGCCGGTATGCAACCTGCTTTATCAGCTGCGCCTCAAGGTGCTGGCACTCGAATCCGACGTGCAGTCTATCAGTGTGGAGGCGGGCCAGATCCTTATCAAGGCGGAGGGACTGGAGCACCTCAATCGCGAAGCGTTGCAGCGCCATGTGGGCACCGCAGTGCGTGTCTCGCGCCGCCAGATCTGGCTGCCACTGCACCCCGATGCGGCCGTCTGGCAGGCCGAGCTGGAGCGCGTCCTACGCCTGATGCACCGCATGCTGCACGACCCGGGACGGTAAGAGTTGCACGAGCAATCTGCTCTGCAGGTGCGCATACTCTATATCGGGCGTGTATTCCCCGAAAACAAGCGTTAATTCTTGAGCACTACGGGCAGGTAGACCTCCTTCGTCGGCAGGCGGTAGGCGACGCGCAGGCCGCACAGCTGCATCGAGCTGCCAAGCTGGTTGGGCCGCCAGTTGAGCACATAGGAGTAGTTACCATAGTCGAACACCTCACCCAGGTAGCCGCTCACCGCTATGCCATAGCCGCTGCTGCCGATCGAGGAAACCGAGATGCGGTCACTATATCCTCCCGCACCGTTGTAACGGGTGATCCAGGCTTGGCTGTTGCTGGTGCTCGTGTCGTAGTAATAGATGCGCAGGTAGTCCACCCGGCTGCCGTGAGGAACCTCCAGATGGATGTTGAAAACTTCAGAACCAACACCCGCATATATGCAGCCCCCATTACCACTGCTGTTCCAGCTGGTGCTGTTGCGCGGCCGCAACACCGACCCAGCTACATGGCGATAATAGAAACCGGACCACTGGCCGCTCACGTCCTGTGCGCTCTGATAGTAGGCATCCTGGTCGGGCTGAGGTTCGGTGAAGAACTGATCCCAATTGGGAGGCGACGAGTCCTCCGGCTCCGAGGCGCTCGGCTCACCTGCCTCCGTAGCGCCGAGGTAGGGAGGACCTGCGTAGCCATTTTCATCCGGCCAATCGCCCGGATGCCTGGCGAGTATGACGGCCGCCACCGCTTGACCCTCCTCATTCCCGCTTGGCTCGGAAGCGGTTGATTCGGGCTGATACGGATCCCCGGTGTACCCGTCTTCGTCCGGGGCACTACCATCCGGCTCGTGCGCAGATGGAGCAACAACAGGAGCTTCGGCACCTGATTCAGAAGAGGACGGCCCCTGCTCCGGTGGTCCAGCTGCCACAATGGCAGCAGTCCAGACAATGAGCAACCCGAGTGTCAATATGGCAACTAGCTGCAAGATACGTGTGGTGCGCATTACTTTCCTCCTCTATCATAGGATAAGGGTAAGGGAAATGCTGCTCCTCGGAAGTCCATACTTTAGACTGAGCGCAGAGAGGACAGAGAAGAAGAGACCAGGTGAATTAACGGATTGACATTACCACTATAGTACAGTCCCCATAGTTTGTAAATGATTTTTATATTTTCTTTTAATTTTTTGACCCGCCAGATTTCTCAGCCTAGGGTCCTCGTTGCCTCCGTGCCTGCGCCCGATCGACACCTGGCGCCGCAACCCTCGATGTCGCTCCCTCACAGCCGCGGCGTGAATAGTCGAGAGGCGTATTCGCCACCATCAGAGGTCGGACGGGACACGGTTCGGTATACGACAACTTTTTGTACCCTCGGTGCAATCTAGCTGTATAATTAGATGTGAGATGTTACGCAGGGGCTGCTGCAGCTACCGCTACAGACAATGCCAGGGGCGCCATCAGGGTACCTGCATTTTTTGACGGTGCATGACAACACTACCTTGGCATCCCTTCCGGAAGTCGTCATTTACACCGATGGCGCATGTGATCCCAACCCCGGCCCCGGGGGATGGGCAGCGGTGATCTTGCGGACCGGCCGCCACCCTCAGGAGCTGGTCGGCAGCGAAAGCCGTACGACCAACAATCGGATGGAGTTACGCGCCGCCATCGAGGCATTGGCAGCCCTGCAAGGCCCTCATCGCGTCCATCTGTACACCGACTCGGAGTATCTGCGCCGTGGGATCACCGAGTGGCTGCCTAACTGGGAGAGACAAAACTGGAAGACCTCACGGCGCACTCCGGTCAAGAATCAGGACCTGTGGCGGCGCCTTGCTCAGCTCATGCGCCATCATCAGGTCGATTGGCACTGGATCAAGGGACATGCAGGTGATCGCTGGAACCAATGTGTGGACCGCCTGGCGCGGGCAGCGTTCTCCAGAAAGACAGAGTGATCTCGGCACGTTGTAGAGGGCTCCCATGTGTATGAACACCGAATTGACCGAGGCGCACAAACCTCCTCCGCAACCATGCGACGAGCAAAATGAGGACGTCTCTACAGAGGTGCCCAGGCAATCCGCATTGCGCTTTACCTGGGTATTTCTGTTGTTTTTGACATTTCGTTGGCTGACGTTGCTGTTGCTGCGTCCAGGTGGCTTCATCCGCGATTGGTCCGATTTCGACACCTTCCTTGGCTTTGCCTCACTCTCAGATTATGGGCTGTACCCATTCGTGCATTACTGGCTGGAGTGGCCTCCACTCATGCCCTGGGTGGCCGTGGGCGCCTATCAGCTAAGCTCGCAGCTGCCGGCCTGGACAGACGATGCGCGCTTGTGGTTTGTCTTAATACTTGGCAGCGTCTATGTGCTGTTTGAGGCCGGCAATCTGGCGCTGATCTACCTCATCTCAAAGCGCTTATACCAGACGGAGAGACGGGATATCCCCGTGCTGCGTCCGGTCTGGCTCTATGCCTTGCTGTTTGTGCCGCTCTATACAATGCTGGGATTCTTCGACGCCGTCGCCCTCTTTTTCTTATTGCTCGCCTTGTATTTGGCGTTGCGCGAGCAACTGGTGCGTTCGGCCATTGCCACCGGGGTCGGTTTTATGGTCAAGATCATCCCGCTCCTGTTTCTTCCCATTGCGGTGCGCCAGCTGTGGAACCTGGCCGCGGACCGACGCATCGGATTGCGTGACGGGGTGCTCTACGTGGTGAGTGTCGCGCTGACCCTTCTGGTGCTGGCAGCACCTTTTCTGCTGGTGCAGCCGGCATGGTTGCTAGCGATGCTGCGTTCCGTGCTCGGGCGCTCGTCCTGGGAGACGGTTTGGGCAGTTATGGAAGGCTATTATGGCTTCGGTGCGGTGGCGGGCAATCGTCTCGATGCCACCGAAAACGCCTTTGCCATCCACGTCGCCACACTGCCCTGGTGGCCGATATCGCTCTTGTTCTTCTTGTTATATGCGCTCATATGGGTGCAACGCGCCGATTACGCCCAGCCACGCAATGTGGTTGCCCTAACCGGCTTCTCCGTGACCTTCTTCCTGCTGTATTCCAAGGGGTACAGCCCGCAGTTTTTGGTCTATCTCCTGCCCTTTATCATCCTGCTTCTCCCCAACCGGCGCGGTGTGGTGTACAGCCTTTTGCTCACCACGCTCAATGTCCTGGAACAGCCGATTTACTTCGTGCTGGTGCCGGATGCGCGTCAACTGCTATTGGGAGTCGTGGTCGCCCGCTGGCTCATCCTGGGTGTCCTGACGCTGGAATTTGCTTTTGTCATATGGGGCGCCATGCTGCAGCGACTGGCATTCGTGCGCCGTTATGCGCCGGCCGCGCTTTCTGTCCTCGTGGGCATTGGTCTGGTAGCCGGCCTGCCCGAGATGGCAGAGAGCTACACACAGCGACAGCTGCGAGAAGAACCAGCAGCGCCGCTCATCGGTTACCTCAACACACAACAGGCAAAGGCACAAACGCGCTGGCTGGTGCTGGACGATCATACGTTGCTGCACCATTTCAAACCCTACCTGCACGCTGCCTATACAATCCGGGTGGCAGGCGGTGCGAACCTTCCGCCTGAAGCACCCAATCGCGCTTTGGAAGAGACACTTGGCGAGGCGACGCAACTGTGGTTTGTCACGCAGCAGCTCGGAGAAGCATCGAAACCAGCTCCACCTGCACTCGGAATGCCATTGGTGCGTTATGACTTTGCGAACAATTATCAGCTCGTGTTGCTGACCCGGCGCGCAGGCAATGCGCCACCTCCGCTTGCGCGCCTAGCGAACGGGGTCAACTTGATCGGAGGCACGGCGGAAAAAGTCGCCGGTCACTTCGTGAGAGTGACCCTGTACTGGTGGGCAGTTGTACCTCCCACACAGAGTTACACAGTCTTCACGCACGTGCTAGACGAGGCAGGGAATTTCGTCGCTGGGCACGACAGCTTTCCGGTTAACGGCCAGACTCCAACGCACATCTGGCGGCGCGGCCATGTCTATGCCGATCCGCATACCATCATGCTGCCGTCTAATCTGACCGGCGGACGTTATGCCGTGGTGGTCGGTATGTACGATTATGATCTACGGCGCGTCCCAGCATATCGGTCAGACGGCAGCGCATATCAGAATTTTGCGATACCGATAGGGGAACTAAACCTTCCGTAAAATACAATTGGGTGATGTCAAATTGACCCGGCCTGTGGCGAAGACAGGGAGGTAAGATGCGCGTAGCATTGCTGGCGAACTTGAAAAAGAATGCTCCGGTCTGGCCAGGCATGCCCGATGATATGTGGGATGACCTGGACACGGAGGAAACCATCGAAGCGATCATACGTGCGCTGGAATCGCGTGGGCATCAGGTCACTTTCCTGGAGGGCGACCGTACCTTATTCTACAACCTGGAGAAGCTCAAACCGGATATCTGTTTCAATATCTGCGAAGGCCATTTCGGCGATGCGCGTGAGGCGCAGGTGCCGGCCATCCTCGAGTTCCTACGCATTCCCTATACGGGTTCGCGGGTGCTCACCCTGGCGCTTTGCCTGGACAAGCCGATGACCAAGCGCATCCTTACCTACCACGACCTGCCTACCCCTCCCTTCCAGGTATTCGAGCGCCTGGACGAGGAGTTGGACCGCTCGTCAATGGATTTCCCTTGCTTTGTCAAGCCGAGCCGGGAGGGCACCGGCATGGGAGTCTCGGGCGAGTCGATTGTGCACAACGAAGCAGAGCTGCGCGCGCAGCTGCAGCGCATTTTCGAGCGCTATAACCAGCCCGCCTTGGTCGAGCGGTTTATTGAAGGACGTGAGGTCACCGTGGGGTTGGTGGGCAACCTGACCAGACCTGCAGCGCGTCGGGTGCCGGAAGATGAAGCTGCGCCGCGCATCTTTGGGGGGCTACATCTCTTCCCTCCGTTGGAGGTGAATATGGCGGCCTATCCGCCAGAGGAGAGAGGTGTCTATACCGGACACATTAAAGTGGAGCTGGCTCATGAGTTCCACTACCTGTGTCCCGCTCCACTCAGCCAGGAACAGGTGGAGGAGCTCAACTGGCTGGCCGCTGCCACCTTTCGGGTGACCGGTTGCCTTGATGTGGCACGGGTGGATTTTCGGTTGGATGTCCACGACAACGATAAGCCCTACATCTTGGAGATCAACCCGCTTCCGGGTCTCAACCCGGAATACTCCGACTTGTGTATCGAAGCGGCCGCCGATGGCTGGCTCTATGAGGAGCTGGTGAATCGCATCTTAGATGAGGCCATCCGACGCTATGGCCTAGACAAGAAAGGGGGGTGATATCCACATGCGCTCAGATGACCAGGAGCCGCCCGGTGTTGTGGTGTTGTATAACCACAGCGCTCATTTGATGAAAGGGGAGCCACGCGATTTGGTGGCGGATCAGGAGGTTGTGCAATGTGCCCATGCCGTTGCGGCAGCGCTGCAACGCAAGGGGTACCGCACCGCTCTGGTGCCTATTGCGCCTGCTGGCGGCATTTGGGAGAATAATGTGCTTGCATCTTGCCTGTCCGCCAATCCAGTGACCCGAGCGTCTGTAGAAGTGGAGATGGCGTTATTGCCTTATCCGCCTACCGAGTGGGTCGTGTTCAACTTGGGCGAGGGACTGGAAGGTAGGTTGTTTGAGGATGCGCGCATCGCGTGGGCGCTCGAGGCCATGGGTTATCGTTTCACCGGCTGCGAGGGCGATGCAATGAGCCGTTCGCTGAACAAGGCGCGTGCCAAACAGCTCCTGGTTGCATCCGGTGTCGCCACACCCCCATGGAAGGTGTTCCGACATCCGGATGAGGTCACGAGCGGTGCGTTAGAGGGTGTGAAATTTCCGGTGATCGTCAAGCCTGTGGCCGAGGATGCCAGCTTGGGCATTGGGCCAGAGGCAGTGGTTGCGAATGTGCGAGCGACGCGCGATCGCGTCGCCTATATTGTGGAAAAATATCGTCAGGCGGCATTGGTGGAACAGTTCATCGACGGACGTGAGTTCAACGTGGCACTGTGGGGCGATCCAGTCGAGGTGCTGCCACTGGCCGAGGTGGACTTCAGCGCTTTTGCCAACCCCTGTGAGCGTATAGTATCCTTTGCCGCTAAATGGGAACAGGATTCCTTCGAGTACTGGCATACACCAGTGCAGTGTCCAGCTCGAGTAGACGAGTCACTGGCAGAGCACATCGTGCAGACTGCGCGATTGAGCTGGGAGACAATTGGCTGTCGCGGTTATGCGCGTGTCGATATGCGCATTGGCCATGACGGTGTGCCCTTCGTGGTGGAGGTTAACTGCAACCCGGATCTGTCTCCCGACGCCGGCTTCTATCGTGCTGCTCGCGCTGCCGGATACAGCTACGAAGATATGATCGAACACATTTTGCTTCTCTCAATAGGAGCGAACAATGTATGATTGAGATCTATGCTGCCCGGCCTGGAGATGGCCCGGGCATTCTGGAGCTCGCCTCCAGAATCGATATCTTCAATTCCGCCGAGAAGGCGTGTGTGCAGGAGCTATGGAATGAGTATCTGAGTAAACAAACCGCAAGCGATTACAATTTCTTGGTCTGCCGCGATAGCGAGCGTGTTCTCGGATTCGCCTGCTATGGGCCGCATCCATTGACGCGGAGTGCGTATGATTTACATTGGATTGCGGTGCATCCTGAAGTGCAAGGGAAAGGCATCGGTCGCGCCCTATTGGAGTGTGTGGAAGCGGGAGTCCAGATAGCCGGGGGAACGCTGCTGGTGATTGAAACGTCCGGAACACCTGATTATCAGGCGACGCGACGTTTCTATGAGGCATGTGGCTACCAATGTCAGGCGATTATCCACGACTTCTATGCCGATGGAGATGACTTGGTGATCTTCGCCAAGTATCTCAATGGGCACTCAACAGCAGTGCGCCCTGCGCAACACGCGGCTTGAGCATCGGATAACACGCACAGGAACGGGGCAGGCGGGTCAGCGCCACTGTCGCGGTATCACAGGAGGTGCTTATGAGCGCCGTTACGGTGTCGCGGCAAGTCAGCAGCCACGGTGATGAGCTGGCAGCATTGGTGGCACAGCGGCTCGGCTGGCGGTTGGTCAGTCGCGAGCTGATCAATCAAGCCGCACGAGAAGCTGGCGTGCCTGAAGTGGCACTCGCCGAAATGGATGAGCTGGGACTCCTCAACATCCGTCCGTCGGCACGCGGGTGGCGTGCCTATCGGATGCAGGTGGAGCGCATCCTCCACAATCTGGCCGATGAGGGTAACGTGGTCATCGTTGGACGAGGTGGCCAGGTCGTCCTGCGCACGCGTCCGGACGTGTTGCATGTGCGCGTCGTGGCACCGCTCGAAATGCGCCTCAGCTGGTTGCAGCAGGAACGCGGTTTGAGCCGGGAAGCAGCCGTGGCCCATTTGGAAGCTAGCTGCCGCACCCGGGCACGTTACATACGGCGCAGTTATCACGTCGATGTGAATGACCCCGCTTTGTATCATCTGGTCATCAATACCGGCCTGCTCTCGTTTGAGCAGGCAGCCAATTTGATCATCCAAGCGTTGCGGGAAATCGGCGGCCTATGACACAGCAAGACATCCCACGCCGCAACGTGGTGTTTTCACACCCCAGTGAGCAAGAATTCGCACACATTCTGGACTTTTATCAAATCCCTTGGGAATATGAACCGAAAGCGTTTGCGCTAGCTTGGGACGAAAACGGCAATGTCACCGAGGCCTTTACGCCCGATTTCTATCTGCCCGAGCAAGATCTGTACATCGAGCTCACCACGATGGAGCAGCACCTCATCACCCGCAAACACCGCAAATTGCGGCGGCTGCGCGAGCTATACCCGGACGTCAAAATCAAGCTCATCAACCGACATGCGTTCAAACAGCTCATGCTTAAGTACGGGTTGGATGAAGAGGAAATACCCGTTGGCAATACAGCCCGCAAGGGGTAGAGTTCGGAGATGAGCTGGCCGATGAAGCTCTGCCCATTTGAGGGGTGGCGGTGAAGCCGATCATTATTGGAGTTGCAGGGGGCACTGCTTCAGGCAAAAGCACCGTTGCCGAGGCGATTCTGCAGCGTGTGGGTCGGGAACACATTGCTTACATCCAGCACGATTCTTACTATCGTGACCTGAGCCACTTGCCGCTGGAAGAACGCGCCCGGATGAACTTTGACCACCCCGATGCGCTTGAGACCGAGCTGCTGGTGGAGCATCTGCGACAACTGCAAGCAGGGCAGCCGATTGAAGTGCCCATCTACGACTTCGCCACATATACGCGCACCGGACGCACACGTCGCATTGAACCACGCCGTGTCGTGTTGGTGGAAGGGATTCTGATTTTCGTGGACAAGCAGCTGCGCGATATGATGGATATCAAGCTCTACGTGGATACCGATGCAGACATGCGCTTCATCCGACGGTTGCAACGCGACATACGCGAGCGCGGACGGACGCTGGAGTCGGTCATCCATCAATACCTGGAAACAGTGCGCCCGATGCATCTGGAATTCGTCGAACCGAGCAAACGTTATGCGGATATCATCATCCCCTCGGGCGGCTTCAACGAAACCGCCATCGAGATGATCGTGGCGCGCATCCAGAAACTGTTAGGCGAGGAAGCGAGCACTTCATGGTGACGTCGAAAAGAGGTATTCCGTGCGCATCCTGATCAGCACCGATATCTTTCCACCGCAGTTGGGCGATTCGGTGGCATACGTGCCGGCAATTGCCCAAGCGCTGGTGGAGCGTGGTCATCAAGTGCGCGTTGTGACTTCCGTTTATGATAGGTCGGCTGCCGCAACCGACAAGCGCTATCCGTTTGTGGTGGAACGCCTTGATCTGCGCCGTTTCTGGCACAGAACGGTGCGCCTATTCCTCCAGCTACGCTGGGCACAGGTTGTCTTTGTGAACGGATTGCTGGCTGAGGTGAGCCGCATCAACCGCTTGTTGCGCCGTCCGACGGTCGCCCGCGTGACCACCGACCTCGTGTGGGAGTATGTCGTCGATCAGGGATGGACGCGCGATGATTATGCCACGTTTCAGCGCAAACGGTATCATCGTGCCATCGAGCGGTTTCGTCGCTGGCGCAACCAGACACTGGCCCGCATGCGCGCGATACTGGTGCCGTGTCAGTCGATGCAAGCGCTGGTGAGCAGCTGGGGAGTGCCCATAGAGCGCATCCGGGTGGTGCCGGATGCGTTCATCCCCGCCCTGGAAGCCGTTGTACCGTGGCCGGGGCCGGATACCCCGCTGCGCCTGATCACGGTGGGGCGTCTCACGGCATGGCAGGGGGTGGATGAACTGCTCGCTGTACTCATCGCATGGGGCGATGTGGGATTGTTGGTCGTAGGCGATGGCCCACAGCGCACCACGCTGGGGCAGCTGGCATGTCGACTGCGTTTGGAGCAGCGGGTGAAGTTTGTAGGCTGGCCGGAACGAGATGTCCTGCTAGGTTTGATGCATGCTGCCGACTTGTGCGTGTTCAACGCGCGTCATCCGGGCAGCCCGCCGGCATTGTTGGACACATGGGCGGTGGGGGTGCCGGTGCTGGTAGCAGCATCCGGCGGTGTCGTGGAATGGATTGAGGACGGCGTTAACGGGCGGCTGGTGCCTCTGGGAGATCGCGCCGCTTTGCGTGACGCGATCCGTGCCTTGCTGGACGACCCCCTTGCACGTGCTTCCCTGCGCGCCGGTGGATTGCTGAGCGTGCGACAACATGCTGCCTTTGATGCTATGATGGATCACGTTATCGGACTGATCGAGGAGATAGTCCATTGAAGGTTGTCTATAGCATCTGCGCCCGTTTCGGTGGTAGCGGCATCGGTTATACGGCATATCACGCGGCGTGTGGCATCTATCGCACTGGTATGTTGATCCGTTTGTTCGCCAGCTCGAATGCCCAGAAGGATATCCCCGCCCGCTTGATTTGGCATTGGGGTGTTGTCGGCCGTGGGCTAAAGTATCTGGGGGCCAAGGACAAAACTGGTCTCCTCTATTATATAGAAAGTGTTCTCTTCGATCTGTGGACAGCGGCATGCTTGCCCCGCTGTACGCTCTTCCATGGTTGGAATGGTATGTGTCTGCATACTTTGCGCCGAGCACGGCGGCTGGGGGCAACCACCGTGGTTGAGCGTGCTTCGTCCCATCCGCATACCCAGCTTCGCCTATTGCGTGAAGAGTATGAGCGGTGGAATGTTCCTCTGCAATTGCCCACATGGAACTATCGCCGCTCAGTTCGTGAGCTCGAGGAAGCGGATTACGTGACCATACCCAGTTCCTTTGTACGTGACAGCATGCTGGAAGCGAATACATCGCCGGAGAAGCTGGTTGAAATCCCTTACGGAGTTGACCTGAGCCGCTTTCAACCTGTACATGACAACTCAACCCATCCCTTTCGGGCTGTCTTCGCCGGTCAGGTTTCGTTGCGCAAGGGTGTTCCTTATTTGATGGAAGCGTGGCGCCAGCTCGGCTGGAAAGACAGTGAACTCTGGGTGATTGGTGCGATTACGTCGGATGTAAGCCATATGACGCCAATGTGGCGTACGTTGCCTGGGGTGCGTTTCATCCCCCATAGTAGATGTCTGGAAACATGGCTCAACCAGTGTGACGTGTTCGTCTTTCCTACCATCGAAGAGGGCAGTGCGTTAGTCACGTATGAAGCCCTGGCGTGTGGCCTGCCGGTGATCACCACGCCCCATGCCGGCTCGGTGGTGCGTGACGAACTGGAAGGCTTTCTCGTCCCTATTCGTGATGTGGATGCGTTGTGTGACCGGATGCAGCGCTTGCGGGATGATGAGACTCTGCGCAGTGCAATGTCACGTGCAGCGTTGGAGCGTGCTCGCGCGTTCACCTGGACAACTTACCAGGAGCGCCTGGTCGCTGCTTATCGTGAGAAGCTGAGCGCTCGTGTGCTCCAGTATAGTGGCGAAAGCACACGATGAACGAGGCGTCAGTTCAGACGATCGCCGGCCGTGCTGTGCGCGGTTCATTGTACAGCCTGGGGGTTTCGCTCATCACATTGGTCTTGGGGTTTGCGCGTGCGATCCTGCTGGCACGCCTGTTGTTGCCAGAACATTTTGGTGTGGTGACGCTGGCGATGTTTTATGTCGCGCTCGTGTCTCAGCTGCAGGCGTTCGGCCTGGATCAGGGGCTCATTCACCTGCAGCGTGACGATGAGGCAGCCCAGGGCACGTATAGCACACTGCGATTAGGCATGGCGATCATCACGTTTCTGGTGCTGGCAGCAGCAGCACCAGCACTGGCGTGCCTGTACCCAGACATGCCCGCGTTGGCATGGACGATCGTGGCGCTGGCTGGCATCAGTGCTGGTTTCACATTAGCATACGTCCATGAAACGTTTCTCAGGCGAGAGCTGGCGTTCCGTCAGCTCGCTCTCACCGACTTGATGGCTTCGCTGACCATGACCATTTGTGCACCCTTATTAGCGTGGGCGGGCTGGGGCCTCTGGGCGTTGGTTGCGGAGCAGGGAAGCGGTGCGTTGGTCAGGTTGACGATGAACTGGCTGATCTATCGACGCTGGCCGCTCCGTCTGAGATGGGATGCAAGGGTGGTGCGCCATCTGTGGGAATATGGGCGCCATATGTGGACAGCTGGTGTGTTGAACTTTCTGAACGACCGCTTTGACGATTTCTGGATCGGCACCAGTTTGGGACAGGTGGCGTTGGGTTTTTATTCGCGCGCTTATGAATTTGTCCATTATCCGCGTCGCATAGCGGTGAACCCGTTGATCCATATCATGATGTCCACGTTTGCCCGGCTGCAGGATGACCGCATGCGCCTGTCGCAAGCTTTCTTCCGCTCGGCGCATCTCGTGCTGTGTGCCAATTTTCTGGTTTCGGCATGCTTCGGCCTGGTGATCCCAGAGTTTGTCATGCTGATCATTGGGTCTCAATGGACGCCGGTGATCCTGACGTTCCGGCTGATGGTCCTCTATGCTTTCCTCGATGCGGTTATTCTGGTGGGTCAAGCGCTGGTACAGGCGTGTGGCCAACCCCGCCTGATGGCCGTGGCCATGATAGTCCAAAGCGCGATCTTCATCCCGGCCGTGATCGTGGGGGCTTGGTGGGGTGGCATCAATGGCGTGGCGCTGGCAGCAGATGGTATGATGTTAATAGGCGCTGCGGTATTGTATCGCGGCGTGCGCCAGCTGGTGGATTTCTCGCTAAGCCGGCTGGTGATGTGGCCGTTCATAGCCACCATAGTTGGCGCTTCTGCCAGTGGCGGACTGGAGCTGGTGCACATTACAGACAACGCCTGGTGGATGGCGGCGATCAAGTTGGTGACATTTACCACCCTATATGGTGCTATCTTGATGGTCACCGAGCGCAAGCAGTTCCAGCAGGGTTTACGTTGGGTGTGGGGATACATGCGCACGGCGCCAGCGACCTGAAGGATAACTATCGGGTGAGAGGGATGGATGTTGTGAGGTTCTCAGTTGTCGTTCCCACCTTCAACCGTAGCGACACCCTACGTCAGACACTGGCAGCTCTGGTGGGTCAAGACTACCCCGACTACGAGGTCATCGTCGTCGATGATGGATCGACCGATGACACAGGTGAGATGGTCAGACAAGCGTTTCCGGGCGTACACTACTTGCATCAATCCAATCGTGGGCCTGCCGCAGCGCGTAACGCAGGTATCCACGCCGCCAGCGGCGAGATCATCGCTTTCACCGATGACGATTGCTTGCCGCCGTATAATTGGTTGACCCGTTTGGCCGATGGCTACGCGCGCCATCCCGAAGTGGTAGGCGTGGGAGGCTATCTAGAGGCACCAGCTGAGGTGCTGCAACATAACATCCTGGCACGTTATGAGCGCTATATGACCCGTGAACACTATGGAGCGCGCGACGAAGAGGTGGTGGGTGGTTTCGAATGTCCAGCAGGGGGGACATGCAATATGTCCTACTGGAGATCGGTGCTCATCGAGGTGGGGGGGTTCGACGAGGGGTTCCGCTATGCTGCCGGTGAGGATACGGATTTGAAGTGGCGTATTTGCCGGACCGGTGCCCAGTTATTATACATGCCAATCAAAGTGACTCACTTGCAGCCCTATACATTCGGATCATTCCGGCGACAGCAAATTATTCGAGGACGAGGTGCGGCGCATTTCGAGCGCAAACATTTTGGGCACGCTCCGAGTGTCGCGCGCATTGTGCTGCGCTTGGCGAAGAGAACAGTTCGGTTCGCTGGGCAGGTGATGGGTGGTCACAACTATAAGCTGGCTTGTGTTCAGCTAGCTGCAGGCTGGTTCGACTGCTGGGGACAATTCTTAGAGATCATGTGTGGACGGAAATAAGATACGATCCCCTCATCGACCTCTGTAATCTGAACTCATCCCATTCTCTGCTCATTCGCCTTGTCGAGCCAGGAACCAACGTATTGGACATGGGATGTGCCAACGGTTATCCTGGTCGGATACTGATCAATCAGCGCGGCTGTACTGTAAGCGGTATTGAAATAGATCCTGCAGCTGCTGAGGCAGCTGGCCAGACCTATCACGACGTAATCGTAGGAGATGTGGAAGAAAACGGCATTTTCTCCAGATTGCAATACAAACCGTTTGATGTGATAATTTTCGGTGATGTGCTTGAACACTTGAGAAGGCCTGAGATCGTGCTTGTAACAGCACGCTCTATCTTGAAACTTGATGGATATGTGCTGATCTCGTTGCCTAATGTTGTAACGTTAAGGTTACGATTGTGCTTCCTGCTGGGCCATTTTGACTACACAGAACAGGGCATTATGGATCAGACGCACCTCCGATTCCTTACGCTGCGTACTGCGCATGAGCTTATTCAGACATGTGGCTATTATATCGAGCACTTTGACTTCGTGATTGGCCCAAATTTTTGGCGCTACCTCCAATGGTGGCACATCCCCAAGAGGTGGCTGCCACCTTCAATCTTTGGCACACAGTTTGTTTTCAAGGTGTGTCCAGAGGAGAGATCTCAGAATTGAGGACTGATGCTTGCAAAGTGTCTCTACCTCCCCTCGTGTGTGTTGTGGTGCTGAATTACAATGGTCTCGATCACTTGAAGTATTGTCTGCCCTCAATACTTGCCACTGACTATCCTGCATTCACCGTCATAGTAGTGGATAATGCCTCCAGCGACGGCTCTGCAGATTTCGTACGACAAAACTACCCGCAGGTCAATCTCATCATCAGTGACACTAATCGTGGGTGGTCAGGAGGCAACAATCTCGGCATTGGCTTTGCACGTCGCTGTGGCGCGGAATACGTAGTGCTAGCCAACAATGACATTCGCGTCGACCCACGTTGGGTCAGTGCGGCCGTTGGTGTGGCCCAGCAAGATCCACGTGTCGGTATAGTGGGTTTTCAAATTATTGAGCCGCGTGGGGATGACCATGATGCTGGATTCGCGCAAGCGATGGCACTGTGGTCTGGCTTACGTGTATCTGAGGCAAAATATGTAGACGGAATGGCAATGTTCGTTCGCACGAGAGTATTCGACGAAATCGGCATGATTGATGAGGGCTTCTTTGTATATGCCGAGGATAACGATCTAGTGTTGCGTGCCCGAAAGGCTGGATATCGAGTGGTTGCGACTAACGTGCCTATATGGCATAAAGGGCAGGGGTACTGGGGACGGGCGCCTCTTAGAGCAGCTGCTCTGCAAATGCGCAATAACTTGCGTCTCTCCATCAAGCACGACAACTTGTGGGGTATTCTGTACCAGATTGCGCGGCACTTCGCCAAGGGTTGCTTGCCATGGGTGAGCGTTGATCTACGCGATCCGGTAGCCAGACGGTTACGCCCTTCGAACATTGTGATCAATGGGGTCTTGCTCCTATATGCACTAGCCTGGAATTTATACCACCTTCCTCAGACGTTGCGACGCCGCAGAGAAGATATGAAACATATCTATACTGCACGTAGTCGTTATAAGCCTTTTTGATCCGAGTGGATCCTTTCAAAGAGGACAAACAGCTTGGGCACCAGTCCGACAGGTGTGATCACAGGCGTCTACTCTAGACATTGCTGATGTTGTCATTATGGGCACATCACAACCAGTGACCATTCTTTATACTGATCACGGTGAGGGGCTCGGCGGCGCCGAAAACAGCTTGCTCATCTTGATGCGCCACCTGGACCGCAGTCGCTTCCGACCAGTGCTAGCCTGCGAGAGAGGCCCCCTGGCACAAACAGCCCGCGCTCTAGGGCTGGAAGTGTACGAGACAAACTTTCCCCGCTTGCGTGGTCATCCCCTAGCGCTGCCACGCCTCTGGTGGAGCGGATGGGCACTGGCCTCTCTGGCGCGCCGTCATCACGCCGCAATCTTACACAGCAACACAATGCGAGCTAGCCTCGGCACGACGTTGGCCTCTCGATTGGCAGGTTGTCCAATGATCTGGCATGGCCACGACCTATATGGTCCAGGTCGCATCGGCGGCCGCTGGTATCCTCGGCTGATGAGCCGCCTGGCTCACACAATCATTGCCAACTCACACGCTGTTGCGCGCACTATCCCACGTCCGGACGTGCATGTCATCCACAATGGGATCGAGGTGGAACACTTTCACCCCCAGCTATCACCATCAGCAGCCCGCGCTCAGCTCGGACTGCCAGAAACAGGTGTTCTCATTGGCACAGTAGGTCGCATGCAGCCGTGGAAGGGTCATCATATATTCTTGCAAGTGGCACGCCGTGTTCGTGATCTGCTGCCTGATGCCCATTTCTTGATCGTCGGAGGGCAGGTCTTCGCCGCTGATGCCGACTATGCGGAACGGTTACGCCACCTAGCACACGAGCTGGGCATCGCGCAAAGAGTCCGTTTCGTCGGCCACCAGGCGGACGTGGCACCCTGGCTGGCAGCAATGGATGTCTTTGTACAGTGCTCGGAGGCCGAGCCTTTTGGACTCGTCATCGTTGAAGCAATGGCAGCTGCCCGGCCGGTGGTCGCCTTCGCGGATGGCGGGGTGCCGGAGATCGTGCTAGACGGCGAGACAGGGATGCTGGTCGCGCCTGGGGATGTATCTCACATGGCAGAGGCGGTCGCCAAACTAGCGGTCGATCGGGATCTGGCGCAGCGGATGGGCCGCGCCGGGCGCGAGCGGGTGGAGACGAATTTCAGCGCCACCCGATATGTGCGCCAGATCGAGGAGCTTTACGAGGAAATTCTAGCACGGAGAGGGCCTTGAAAGTCATCCTCGACGCGCGCACCGCCAATGACCACTTCCCCGGCATCGGACGCTATGTGGCCAGCTTGGCGCGCGCGCTGATGCAGCGCGATGAACATCCCGATGTGACGTTGTTGGTCGATCCGAGGGCACAGTCGGGCCACTTGGCGCTGCCTCGGCTGCCCACCCTGTCCTGTCCGGCCTCGCCTTTCTCCCTGCGCCAGCAGTGGCTGGTGCCCTATGCCCTGCGCACCGCCCGGACGCATGTCTATCACAGCCCTTACTACCTGATGCCCTACTGGCCCGGTGTGCCCACTGTGCTGACGTGCTACGATATCATTCCTCTTCTCTTCCCGGGGTATTTCACCGCCTGGCAGCGCCTCGTGTTTCGCCTGACCCATCAGCTGGCATTGCGTGCTGCGGAGGTGGTGCTGGCCATTTCACAGGCCACTCAGGACGATCTGGTGCGCTACCTAAGGGTTGCAGCACATAAGGTTGTTGTCATCCCATTGGCGGCGGACGAGCACTTTCGGCCATGGTCATCTGGGGAGATCGAGCGCGTGCGTCGCGCCTACGGACTCCCGGCACGCTATGTGCTGTATGTGGGTAGTAATAAGCCCCACAAGAACTTAGTGCGGTTGGTGGAAGCTTGGGCGGCAGTTGTGGGGCACCAACGGGATCTATCCTTGGTGATCGCCGGCCCGTGGGATGCGCGTTATCCGCATGCACGGCACAAAGCGGAAGAGTTAGACCTCCAGGGGCGTGTGATGTTCTTGGGCACAGTTGCAGACGAAGACCTGCCGGGGCTTTACAGCGGAGCGCTCTGCTTTGTCTTCCCCAGCTTGTACGAGGGCTTTGGACTGCCGGTGCTGGAAGCGATGGCCTGCGGTACACCGGTCGCCTGTTCCAATGTGGCCAGCTTGCCGGAGGTGGCGGGTGAAGCGGCTTTGCTCTTTGACCCGCAGGACGTAGAATGCATTCGAGATGCGCTGATGCGGCTGTTAGGTGATGTTGATCTGCGCAATGATTTCGCAAGACGTGGCCGTGAGCGCGCGGCCGTATTCAGTTGGCAGCGCACGGCTGCTGCAACAGTGGAACAGTATGTCAGGTTGGTACGTCGATGACAGCAATCGATCGATAGAGCGCTCGCCTTGCAAGGTAAGTCCTTTAAGCCGCGTTACACGCTATCCGGAAATCCACAAGAGCTGAACCTGAGAGGGGCATTCCGAATGAGGACAATTCCTTCATCTATGATCATCCCTGTCCTTGTTCTCATTTATGCCTTGCAGCTATGGGCTTTCTCGGGTTTCCAGATAGACGACGCCTACATCTCCTTCCGATACGTGCGGCAATGGGCTGCTGGCAACGGCCTCGTTTACAACGTTGGAGAACGAGTTGAGGGGTACTCCAATTTTCTCTGGATTGCTATGTTGCTGCCTTTTGCAAAGCTTGGCTTTGATTTGGGCCTCACAGCCAAGGTACTGGGCTGTCTTCTCGGGTTATTCTCGCTGGGGCTGACGTACCACTTCGGGCAAGTTTTCCACGGTGGAAGTGTAGCCGCTTGGTTGCTGGCCTGCTCCGCGCCATTCGCGGCATGGGCTATGGGCCAGCTTGAGGCACCGCTATTTGCCTTTCTGGCACTCGCTGCCAGTTTCACATTTCTGTCCGAAGAAAAGAGAGGCGCTGGCTGGTGGTCAGGTGTCTTGTTCGGCTTATTGGCATTGACACGGCCGGAGGGTATTTTATTCTTTTTCGTCGCGATGGCCTTGCGAGCCTTGTGCTCATTCCAGGAAAAGAAACTGAGCCGGCGAGATTTCTGGCGTATAGCAGCCTGTTCGGTCATCGTATTGCCCTACTTCGTCTGGCGGTTGACCTATTACGGTTATCCGTTCCCCAACACGGTTTATGCCAAATCGATGGGATTGCATCCTCGTGCCTTGCTTGAAGGGCTATTTTACCTATACCAGAGCATCAACGCAGCGGGTGGCTTTTTCTTCCTGGCCATCACCCTTGCTTTGGCAATTGTAAGGCCGGTGTGGTCTCTAACGGAGCGTTATCTCGCCGCGAGCGTGATCGCCTACGCAACGTTTGTTGTAGTCGGCGGTGGTGACTGGATGCCGATGCAACGTTTCCTAGTGCATATTATGCCGCT
>QEXY01000041.1 GCA_003130875.1 Ardenticatenia bacterium | reverse complement strand
TCTCTAGGGTTTCGTTTTATCCCGGACGGCTGGCGGGCACTGGCGGCACAACCGGACCGGGGTCTGAGCCTCCTTTTGTATCCGAGTGGAGGGAGCTTCTCCTGAGAACTGAAAAGTCCCGCCAGTGCATTGAAAGCTTGACTCCTACACGTCGATAAGTTATAATGTTAATACATTCACCCTTGCCTGAAGCTAGGCGGTTGATCTCTCTTCCTGAGCTGCGAGGTTCATAGTCAGGGTGTAAATTTGCTGTTATCTCGCATCGCGGATATAATGCATGCACGAAAGGACAACGGGGACCTCGGGTGGCACTTGTGCCGTTCAGTGAGTTGATGAGATCTGCCGAGGAAGGCCAGTATGCGGTCGGCTACTTTGAGAGTTGGAATTTGGAATCTCTGTTGGCGACCGCGGATGCCGCAGAGGCAACCCACTCGCCGGTCATCCTGGGTTTCAGCGGTATCTACCTACCTCATCCCCGGCGGCAGGTACGAGAACCGCTCAGCGTCTATGCCGCAATGGGACTCACCGTGTGTCGCCGCCTCACTGTGCCCTGTTGTCTGCTGTTCAACGAATCACCTGAGCTGGACTGGGTATTGGAATCCATTGATTTGGGATTCAACCTGGTGATGTTCGCAGATGAGAAGCTGGGTACGGAAGAGCTGATTAACACGGTTGCCCGTGTGGTTGAGAAAGCACACGCGCGCGGTGTCGCGGTGGAGGGTGAGATGAACGCCCTGCCAGGCATTCATGGCGAACTCGAGGCTGGCAATGCCGTGCCGCTGGACGATCCACGCACAGCGCGCGTCTTTGTCGAACGCACCGGTGTGGATGCCCTGGCAGTGAATGTCGGTCAGGTGCACACACACGGTCGCAGTCATATGCGCCTCGACCTGGAGCGGCTGGCGGCGTTGCGTCGAGCGGTGCCGGTGCCCTTAGTGCTCCACGGCGCCACCTCAATATACCCGCCCGATTTAGTCGAAGCCATCCAGCTGGGCGTTCGCAAGATCAACGTGGGCAGCATTCTGAAGCGCACCTACTTTGAGACGTTGCGCGCTGCCAGCGCTCAAGTCGGCGACCCATACAATCCCTATGACGTGATCGGTTCGGGTTTTCCGGAGGACGTGCTGACGCAGGCGCGAGTCGCAGTGCAAGAGCGCATCGCAGAGCTGATGCATCTGTTTGGCAGTGCTGGCAAGGCGATGTAAGCGCTTTGGGAGGTGTTTGCGAGGAAGCGTTGCGTTGTTTCTCCACACGCGTATAATCTGGAATCATACATAAGACCATCGAAAGGAGGTGATCCAAGGACAGAACAGGTGGAGGCATGATGTGGCAAAAGTTCACCGGTTACAATGAAGTTACCCAGCATTTAGCAGAAACCAAGGAGGGAAAGGAAGATGTCCAAGAAGTTGCATCTGCTTGTTGTGTTCGCTTTGTTGATCGGTCTGGTGGGCGCTTTTGCCCAGCCGGCCGCCGCCCAGCAGCCGGTGAAGGAGCTGACCATCCTGTGGGCGGAGTGGGATCCGGCGGTCTATCTGGCCGAGCTAATGAAAGATTATGAGAAAGAGGCCGGCGTCAAGGTCACCGTGAAGCAGGAGCCGTGGGGCTCGTTCCTGGATGTGGTCTCCAAGGAGTGGGCTGCCAAGGGCACGGCGTTCGACCTGGTAGTGGGCGATAGCCAGTGGCTGGGCCAGGCAGCCACCCAAGGCCACTATGTCGAGCTGACCGACTTCCTGAAGGAGACCGGCCTGGCGGAGACAGTGACCGAGGCGACGCTGAAGTACTATGCCGAGTATCCCACCGGCTCGGGCCGCTATTGGGCCTTCCCCACCGAAGGTGATGCCAATGGCATGGCCTATCGCAAGGATCTGTTCGAGGATCCGGATGAAATGGCTGCCTTCAAGGAGAAGTACGGCTATGACCTGGGCGTGCCCAAGACATGGGCCGAGCTGATGGACATCGCCAAGTTCTTTACGCGCCCCGACCAGAATCTGTATGGTGTGGCGATCTATACCCAGAAGGACTACGACGCCATCACCATGGGCTTCCAGAATGTGATGTGGGGCTTTGGTGGCGAATGGGCTGACGAGAACAACGATCCGCGCGGTGCCATCAACTCGCCCGGTGCTGTGGAAGCCCTTGAGTTCTATCGCGAACTGTGGACGTGCTGTGCGCCGCCCGGCAGCAGCAACATCTTCTTCCCCGAGGTGAACAACTACTTCATCAGTGGCCAGGTGGCGATGGGTATGAACTACTTCGCCTTCTTCCCTGCGCTGGCTAACCCGGCCACCAACCCGTATGCGGAGGTGACGGGTTACTTTGCTATGCCGGCCGGCCCGACCGGCAAGCGCTATGCCGCGTTGGGAGGCCAGGGGATGAGCATCAACGCCTATCTGCCTCCGGAGCGCATCGAGGCGGCCAAGGAGCTCATCAAGTGGTTCGGCCGTGAGGACGTGCAGATGAAGTGGGCACTGCTGGGTGGTTACACCTGCAATAAGAAGGTACTCGCTTCGCCCGAGTTCCTCGAAGTCGCACCCTTCAATGCCGCCTTCGCCGAGTCGATGGAGATGGTCAAAGACTTCTGGAACGTGCCGGTCTACGCTGACCTGCTTGAGGTGGCTCAGCGCGAGCTGCACGCCTACGTCGTCGGCGGCGAGGGCACCGCGAAGGAGCGCCTGGATATCATCGCCGAGGAGCACTACAAGATCTTGAGCGCGGCCGGTCTGATCAAAGAGGCAGCGCCGGCGGCGACAGAGACCGCTCAATAGGAAGGCGATCGGGTTGGCTTTACCTGTTAGTTGACCAGGCGTCAATGGGGAGGCAGCAATAAAACTGCCTCCTCACTATCATTCTGTTTGAAGAGGTTAATGTTATGACCGCAACAACCGCGTTGCAGGCGGAAAAGGTGGCCCAACGGCGTCAGGTGCGCCGCATCAGCGACAAAACTATTCAAACAGCATTTATTCTGCCCACGATGATGTTGCTGATCCTGTGGAACATCTTTCCGCTTTTTTACAGCCTTTACTTGAGCTTCACCGAGTATTCGGTCATCACCGGGACGCCGCCAAGGTGGGTGGGCTTTGAAAATTATCGCAACATCTTGAGCGATCCCTTGATCTGGAAATATTTCGCTCTGACCGGTCGCTTTGCGCTGCTCTCGGTGGGATTGCAGACCATCATCGGCTTTGTCATGGCTATGATTGTGCGCGCCAAGTTCCGCGGCAGCGGGTTCATCACCACGTTGATTCTCATCCCGATGATGCTCTCGCCGGTTGTGGTGGGCAAGTTTTGGGCGATGATCTACAATCCCACGTTCGGTCCATTAAACTACCTGTTGGGGATGCCGCCGCCTAGGGGACCAGACTGGTTGGCCAATCCTCAGTTTGCGCTTTGGGCCGTGGTGCTGGTGGATGTGTGGATGTGGAGCCCCTTTGTGATGCTCCTATGCTTATCCGGTCTGAAGGCGATCCCGGAGTACCTGTATGAAGCCGCCGCTATCGACCGTGCCAGCGCATGGTTCCAATTCTGGCGCATCACATTGCCCCAGGTGGCACCGTTGTTGATGATCGCCATCCTGTTTCGCACCATCGAAGCCTTCAAACAATTCGACGTTGTGATGGGCCTGACGGGAGGTGGTCCGGGCGATGCCACTGAGCTGGTGGCTGTAAAACTCTACCGCATCGCCTTCTTGGGGCGTTTCGACACAGGCATTGCGAGCGCTTTCGCCTATATTGTCCTTATCATTATCGTCGCGATCAGCAACCTGTACATTCGATATCTGAACCGGTTGCGAGGAGAGGCATAACATATGGCGAGGTTCGAAGAAGTTGGTCCACGTTCGCCGATTATCGAGAGCACTCGCGTGGACTTGGTACACCCCCGCGCGCGTTTGGGGGTGACGATCCGCGCTATCGTAGCCATTGTGATCGTAGCCATTATGCTCTTCCCGGTAGTCTGGCTGGCGCTCACCACCATTAAGACGAGGCCCGACGCGGTGGCGGTGCCGCCTAAGTTCATCCCATATTTCCCGGATGGACTGCTCAGCGACTGGTGCATGGTGCCACAACTCAATAAAGATGGCACACCTAAGCTGGATAAAAACGGCCAGCCAGTGCTAAAGGAGCGAGCGGAGTGCTTCGACGTGACGCTGGAGGGCATCGTCGGATTGTTCTTCGAGCGGCGCACTTTGACACCTGCACAGCAGAAGCAATATATGGAAAGTCCCGAATTCGGCTGGGCGGACCGCATCCTGCTCAAGCGCGGTCTGGTGATCACTGGCCCCAGCGACTTTGTGAATCGTTTTCGCAATTCCTTGATCATCGCTGGTACTTCGACTGTACTGGCAGTGGCCTTCGGCCTGCTGGCCGCGTATGCCTTCAGCCGCTGGGACATCAAGGGCAAGCCCGATTTTCTCTTCTTCATCTTGAGCACCCGTATGTTGCCGCCAGTGGTGGTGACCATCCCCATCTTCTTAATGTATCGCCAGCTGGGCATCTATGATACGCATATTGGCATGATCTTGCTGTACACCGTGTTCAATCTGTCGCTCTCGGTGTGGCTGCTCAAGGGATTCCTCGACGAGATTCCCAAAGAGTACGAAGAAGCGGCGTTGGTGGATGGCTACAGCCGGATGCAGGCGTTCCGCAAGGTGGTATTACCACAAGCGGCTACAGGCATTGCCGCTACGACGGTGTTCTGCTTGATCTTTGCCTGGAATGAATATGCCTTCTCGCTGATGTTGACATCGGATGTGGCCCGCACGATGCCACCCGCAATTGCCAGCACGCAGGGTGCAGGTGGCCTCGAGTGGGCGATCATCGCAACGGCTTCGATGCTCTTCCTGATCCCGGTGGTGGTGATCACCTTCGCATTGCGCCAGCACCTGTTGCGTGGCGTCACCTTTGGCGCGATCCGGCAATAACAGAGGATGAAAGATGGCAACCATCGAATTGCGTCAAGTTGAAAAGAAATTTGGCCAGTTGCATGCCGTAAAACCGATGGACCTCACCATTCACAGTGGAGAGTTTGTGGTGTTGCTGGGGCCCTCCGGTTGTGGCAAGACCACCACGCTGCGCATGATCTCGGGGTTAGAGGCCGTCACAGGAGGTCACATCTATCTGGATGGGCGGGATGTGACCTGGTTACATCCCAGTGAGCGTGACATTGCTTTTGTCTTCCAGTTCTTTGCACTCTATCCGCATATGACCGTGCTGGATAACATTCGCTTCCCGCTCCAGGCGCAGCGCGTTCCCCGTGCTGAGGCAGAGAAACGGGTGTCCGAGATTGTGAAGATGTTGCAGATCGAGCACCTGTTGCATTTGCGCCCGGGCTCGCTGAGCGGGGGCGACCGGCAGCGCGTGGCATTAGCGCGTGCGCTGGTGCGTCGCCCCGCGGCTTTTTTGATGGACGAGCCACTGGGTGCGTTGGATGCCGATCTACGCGAATCGATGCGCGCCGAGATCAAGCGGTTGCACATTACCAACAATGCCACGACCGTCTATGTGACGCACGACCAGCTCGAAGCCATGGCACTGGGCGATCGTATTGTGGTGATGTCGGCTGCCGAGATCCAACAGGTAGGCAGTCCATCTGAGGTGTATTACAAGCCGGCCAACCTGTTCGTGGCACGCTTCATCGGCAGTCCGGGTATGAACCTGATTAACGGCCGCTATGCCGACGGGATTGTTTACCTGCCGGGCGACAATCGCTATGCAGTGCCGGAGAGCTGGCGCGCGCCGCTGGCTCAGTCGCTCAAGGACGGCGAGGTGATCATCGGCTTCCGCCCTGAATCGGCGCGCATCACGGAGAACGGTGCTTTGAGCGCACGCGTGTACTCCAGCGATATGCATGGCGCCTTCAATATGATCCACCTGGCGCTGGGAGATGAAACCAATATTGTCAACGTCCGGGTAGATCGGTGGGTCACCTATGCCCTGGATACCCCGGTGCGGTTTGACATCGATCCAGAAGGGGTTCGTTTCTTCGATCCGCGCAGTGAGAAGGCGCTGAGACGAGGTGGAGCACAATGAGCCACGTAGAGCTACAGCATATTACCAAACGTTTCAAGACGGTCACCGCATTGCGCGATGTCTCGTTCGAGATTCAGGATGGCGAGTTCTTCGTTCTGCTGGGTCCTACCGGTGCCGGCAAGACCACCACACTGCGCGTCATTGCCGGACTGGAACAGCAGACGTACGGCCATGTCCTCTTCGACGGCGAGATTGTGGACGACTTACCCCCGCCCGATCGTGATATCGCGTTTGTGTTCCAGCAGTACTCGCTGTACCCCAATATGTCGGTATATGACAACCTGGCATTCCCGTTGCGCGCTCCGATGCGCCGCATGTCTGAGGCCGAGATTCGCCAGCGCGTATATCAAGCTGCCGAAATCCTGCGCATCACTCACCTGTTGGAGCGCAGAACATCCCACCTCTCTGGCGGTGAGATGCAGCGCGTCTCGTTGGGGCGCGCCATCGTCCGCCAACCGCGCATCTTCTTGATGGACGAGCCCCTCTCCAACCTGGACGCCAAATTGCGTGAAGCGCTGCGCGTGGAGCTGAAACATATCCAGAAGACTCAAGGCAGCACCACCCTGTTCGTCACCCATGACCAGATCGAAGCGCTCACTATGGCGGACCGCATCGCGGTGTTGAACAAGGGACGCATTGTCCAGATCGGCAATCCGACCGACATTTACGATCGGCCGGCGACAATCTTTGTGGCACAACTCGTGGGCGTTCCGCGCATCAACCTGGTGGATGCACGCTGTGATGATGGAACGATCAGCATCGTCAACAGCTCGGTGCATCTGCCCAAGCCAGTGAGTGGGGATCTGCCGCGCACCTTCAAGTTGGGCGTGCGTCCGGAGCATGTGCAGCTCGATCCCCAAGGAGAGTTCGTCGGCCAGCTGCTCCTCATCGAGCCGTTGGGGGTGGAGTCGATCTTGCACATCAAAGTGGGACAGCAGAGCTTGGTGTGTACGGTGCCGGGCATGACCCGCCATAAACTGGGCGAGGAGCTGCGTTTCAACTTAGTGCGCGAACGGTTGCATTACTTCCGTGAGGATGGCATCCGCATACAGGTTTAGAATCTCACGAGCTTAGAACTACAAGGAGGTAATTCATCATGGGACGACCAGTCACACTCTTCACCGGTCAATGGGCTGACCTTCCCTTGGAAGTGTTGGCGCAGAAAGCCAGTGCATGGGGATTCGATGGCCTGGAGCTGGCGTGCTGGGG
The DNA here is from genome assembly GCA_003130875.1 of Ardenticatenia bacterium. Lineage (GTDB taxonomy): Bacteria > Chloroflexota > Anaerolineae > 4572-78 > NAK82 > NAK82. Next base: position 8,531 of record QEXY01000041.1, on the reverse strand, counting down.
CGACCACTTCGAGGTAGACAAGGCGCTCAGCCAAGATGGGTATATCCAGAGCCGTTGGGATATCCTCAACAAATATAACCTGAAGTGTTTCGCCATCAGCAGCCATCTGGTGGGACAGTGCATTTGTGATCCCATTGACAAGCGTCACCAGCGCATCCTGCCGCCACGTTTGTGGGGAGAAGGCGATCCCGACAAGGTGCGGGAGCGCTGCATCCAGGAGATGAAGGACACCGCTAAAGCGGCCAAGCTCTTCGGGGTCAACATTGTCAACGGTTTCACCGGCAGCAGTGTATGGGGCATGTTCTACTTCTTCCCACCTACATCCCAGGCGGATATCGATGAGGGGTACAAGGAATTCGCCGCGCGCTGGTTGCCTATCCTGGATGAATTCCAAAAGCAAGGCGTGCGTTTCGGGTTGGAGGTGCATCCGACGGAGATCGCCTATGACATCTACACAGCGCGGCGCGCGCTCGAGGCGGTCAACTGGCATCCCGCTTTCTGCTTCAACTTCGATCCGAGTCACTTCGTGCATCAGTTCATCAACCCGGTGTTCTTCCTGGAGGAGTTCCCCGACCGCATTATCCACGTGCATGTGAAGGACTCGCGGGTGCAGCTGAACGGATGGAACAGTATCCTCTCCTCGCATCTGGATTTCGGCGATCCGCGACGCGGGTGGGATTTTGTCTCGCCGGGGCGTGGCGATGTCAAGTGGGATCCAATCATCCGAACGCTGAACCGTATCGGTTATCAAGGCCCGCTGTCGGTTGAATGGGAAGATACCGGCATGGACCGCGAATGGGGCGCCCCAGAGGCACTGGCAATGATTCGCAAGCAAGATTTCACTGCTTCCGCCGTGGCATTCGACGCCGCGTTCGCGGCCAAGAAATAGGGGAAAGGAGATTTCGCAATGGCAAAAGAGTCCTTCACCGCTCAGGCAAGCGTTCAGGCAGCAGGCGAGATCCCGCACATCGGAGTCGGGATGTTAGGCTACGCGTTCATGGGCAAGGCGCACAGCAACGCCTTCAAGAAGATCCCTTACATTATGTATCCTCCGCCCGCTATTCCCGATCTGGTGGCCATTTGCGGCCGCAATGAGCAGGCTACTGCGGAGGCGGCGCGCCGCTACGGCTATACCACTTACTACACCGACTGGCGGGAGATGATCAAGGATAAGCGCATCCAGCTGTTCGACAACGGGACACCGCCCAATGCCCACGCCGACCCGTGTATCGCCGCGGCGAATGAAGGGATGCACATCCTGTGCGAGAAACCGCTGGCGCGCAACGGTGACGAAGCGCGTCGCATTCGCGACGAGGTAGCCAAGACAGGCGTCAAGCATATGGTAGGCTTCAATTACCGCTTCGTGCCAGCCATCCGCCAGATGCGCGATCTCATCCGCAGTGGCGCATTGGGACGCATCTATCACTATCGCGCTATCTACCTGCAAGAGTGGGTGATGCCCCACTACAACTTGCCCAAGATATGGCGCCTGGACAAGGAGATCGCTGGCAACGGGGTGCTGGGTTGCTTGGGATCGCACATCATTGACCTGGGACGTTTCCTCATCGGCGAGATCAAGAGCGTTGGGGCGATCACGCGCACATTTGTCACCGAGCGCCCGCTTCCGGATGGCAGCGGCATGGCCAAGGTGGATGTGGATGACGCCTTTGCTAGCATTGTGGAATTCGAGAACGGTGTGATCGGCACCATCGAAGCGACCCGTTTCGGCGCTGGCCGCAAGAATCACCAGGTGATCGAAGTCAACGGGGAAAAGGGGAGTGTGCGCTTCGAGTTGGAGCGTCTGAATGAGCTGCAGGTCTTCTGGGTAGATGAGGAGCCCAAGGAGACACAAGGCTTCCACAACGTATTGGTGACCGAGGCGCATCATCCCTGGATCAGCAATTGGTGGCCACACGGGCACATCATCGGCTGGGAGCACACTTTCGTGCACGAGATCACCCACCTGCTGGATTGCATTGTCAACAACAAGGATGTCGCCCCGGATGGCGCCACTCTGGAAGATGGCTATCGCGCCTGCGTGATCTGTGATGCGATGCTCAAGTCGGCCGAAACGCGCCGCATGATTGACATCGAGTATTGAGATAGCGAGGATACCGTTGGAGGTGGTCACTCCTGGCCGCCTCCAACGACGACACCTTAGAAAGAGGTGCAAGTACGGGTTATGGAACAAAATTCAAGCAAGCGGATTGTCGTGCGACCTTTGATCATTTCGATTGCGTTTGTGGCGTTCTTCCAAATCCTCAACCGGGTAGTACCGACAATGGTGAACCCGACGATTGGAGACATTGTGCGGTTCATCACCAATTTTGCCACCATTCTGCTGGGCGGGGCATTTTTCCTGGCATTTGTGGCGGCGAATGTCAACGGCAAAATACCCCGCAAGCTCCATAGCAGAGTGGAACTTGTAATCATCTTCTTCCTCGTGGTGGGCATCATATCCATGTTCCAACCGGTCTCCGTTGAGATCTATGGCATCGGCTTCAACGTGTTGATGTTCGCCCTGCTGGCTTTCCTTGTGTGGAGCCATCTGGCGCCCAAGATGCCCAGCGAGGAGGAGGAAGAGGCCGCCAAGGCTGAGCGAAGTCTATAGGAAGACCGTGATCCTCGGGCAAGGCAATTCCACGATCTAAGCTGTAGCCCGGAGGACAGAGGGGCATAGAGGTGCTTTCATCTCTATGCCCCTTTGCTTTCACAGTTCCTTCTTGTCTTAGTAGAGAGAATGTCCGCTACTGAACCCTGTGACAAATCTCAAGCAGCAAAGAAAGTGGCATTGACCTGTGGATGCGCTGTCTGAACAATTGCTCAGGCAGTGTGATAGTACACATCCCAACCGAGATACGTGGTCAGCGCTTCGTGCACAGCATCGGCCACCCGCGCCTGGGTAGCAGCGAAGTGGTGTTCAAAGCGATTCTTACAAATGAAATGGAGCAAGTCCTGTAAATCAGAGATGTGCACTACACCATACGTACCGTAAGTGTCCAGCGTTTGCTGGGTGAACTCACCTTCGCCTACATAGGCCGCGATGGAGCCATTGAGATCATCCGTGCTGATGCGCAGGAAAGTGAACGGTGCTGCCTTGATCTTACCATATAGCTGGCCATAGGCGTTTTCCTCTCCCAGGCGCTCGGCCAAACCAGGATGGCAGCTCATCCAGGGTCGCTGTTCCATGACACAGGCCGGCAGGTTAGAACAATGGAAGACAACCGCCTTGTCCGGCTCTTCGGCGTAATTGTTGTTCCAATCCAACAGCATCGCCGGTTGTCCGGATGCCAGCTGCAACACATACATGCTCAGCGCGCCGTTGGCATCTGTCTCACAAGCGCTGGGCAGCATTTGATTGCTCAACATGCTCATCAGCGGGCACGGAAAGACGCCGAAGTACTCTTCCAGAGCGGTCCAACACTGCACGGCTGTGGCATTTAGTTTGTTCTCGGCAACCCAGCGGTCCATCACGACACCGAAACGCGCCATACGGTTGAGCACGCTAGAAGGCACGTGGCTTGTTTCCGCGTATTCGACGATCGCCTGGCGCTTGGCGACAACGGCGGGGTCGTCGTCCGAAAGTCGATTTGCCTGCCCAAAGGCCTCGGACAGGTCTAACGTTTCCACCGAAACACCGATGTGCTCGAGGATCTTCTCGCTGAAACGTACTGTGTTAAATGCTGCCGGTCGGGCGCCCAGCACCCCGATACGCACCTGACGCATGCCCTTCACAATGCGGCAAACGGCAGCGAAGTGACGCAGATCCTCACAGAAGCTCTCCGATTCGGGATTGACCGTATGCATATGGGTGAGCGTGAAGGGGAGATTATATTGTTCTAAGTTGTTGCACACTGAAATCTTGCCACAGAAGCTATCACGTCGCTCAGTGAAACTCAGCTTGGACATGTCGTCCGGGAAAGCGTGCACTAAGATAGGCACCTTGAGGCCCGAAAAGCGGATCGCGTTTGCGATCGCCTTCTCATCTCCGAAGTTGGGAAGCGTCACAATGATCCCATCGATCTCGGTGGCATGGCGTTTGAACAAATCACCACATTTGATGGCATCGTCGAGCGTTTCCACGGCGCCAAAGTGGGTTTCTTGGGGATCCAATGTGATGACGTTGATGTTCTCCTGCTGCAACACGCGAAGCATCGTGGCACGAGCATCAGCACACAAATGAGCAGGGAATCCACCACGATTTCCGACAATCACCCCTACAGTGATGGAATGCATAACCTACAACTCCTCTGTGCTGGATTAGTGTTGTTCACGTTGTGCGGGAATTCTATACCATCTCTCTCTGGAATCACAAGTGGTGAGACCAGAATGGCTCGAACAAAGAAGGTAGATTAAAACGAAGAACGTTATGGAATCCCCGACTTGCCAGGAAAGTTTTTCTGACTTTTCTCACCTTTGATTGGGGAAGAAGTCAATGTGCACGTACTGAGGTGGAGAGGCAGCCATCGTGAAAGTCACTTCGTTGGATGCTTGCCCGCCATCCCACGCCTGGATCAATGTGACACGGTATTCACCAGGAACATAGGGCATAAACTCGATTTTACAATTCATGCGCCGATTATCGCCACATTTCGGACAGGTGCTGTCGGCGCCACCCAGCCCAGACACATCACTCAGATGCACCTCGCCATTGGGATCAACCAGTTTCATCTGATAGTTCGGCTCGCCATCAAATTGATTGGTGTTGATGTCGATGATCTTCCAGACCATGCCGGTGATGCGGGTCATCTGGAGGGTGCCAGTGTCAAAGGCGACTACGTTGCCAATAAATTTGTACTGAGGCACAGGGGTATCAGTAGGTGTTGGTGTGGCAGGCGGCTTTTGTGGCCGGGGACGCGGTTTCGGTGTCGGCGTGGGTGGTGGAGGTGTATCCGTCGGTGTTGGCGCGGGCGTGAACGTGACTGTCGGTTCCGGCGTCCAGGTGGGCACCAGCGTATACGTAGGCGTGGGGGACGGGGTCTGGGTAGCTGTTGGAGTGGGCGAGAGCCAAACCAATCGGCTGGCCACGTCTGGCTCCTCCTGCCATGTCTGTGCTACGACCACCGGGGACGCTGCTGTCAGACGCCGTACGGTGTCGACGACCAACACAAAGCTGGTGATGCACACGCTGATTGTGGTCAGCCCTAGCACAAAAAGGAACAGTTGCTGCCGCCGCGACATGGTCTTCCCTCCGTCGCCTTACACCCACTCGTGCAGTGTTATGTTTATTTTACCATAAAAAACGCGATTTTTCAAGAGGGTATAGGAAATTGCTTGCTGAAATGTGCACGTCATCCCATCAACACATCGTCTTGCCCCAAAAGAGGGTTGGACATGATACGAATCATCTGGTTCTTTGGAGAATCAAGGGCTTGTATGATGTTGTAAACTTGATTATAATGCACGTAGAATATGTGATGGCTTTCACAAGAAGGCCTGTCGGTCTGCTTCACACGATGCCGACGGGATGGGGGAGGGAGAGAACGTATGCCGGTGGACAAAGTGCCCGATATTGTGGTGGGTCGTTTGCCACTATATTTGCGCACCCTGAACTATTTGCTGGAAGAGGGCTATGAGATGGTCTCCTCACACGAGTTGGGGCGCCGCCTCGGCATCAGCCCAGCCCAAATCCGCAAGGATCTTTCCCATTTTGGCGAGTTCGGCAAGCAGGGGGCTGGCTATGATGTCAAGTACCTGAGCACCCAGTTGAAACACATCCTCCATGTGGATGGTGTATGGCCGGTAGCGTTAGTGGGATGCGGTGCCTTGGGCCACGCACTGGCAAATTACAATGGCTTTGTCACCAAGGGATTCGAAATCGTTCTAATCTTCGACAACGACCCGGCCAAAATCGGTCAGGTTGTCGCTGGCAAGGTCATTCACGATGTGGCCGATATGCCACGTCTCATTTGTGAGTACGGCATCCGCATCGCCATCGTCGCGGTTCCGTCATCCGCGGCACAGGCGACGGTCGATGTCCTGGTGCGCTGTCAGGTGCGTGCGATCCTCAATTACGCTCCCATCAACATCTCGGTGCCTCCGGGAGTGCAAGTGCAGAACATCGACCCATCGGTGCACTTACAACGCATGACCTACTATCTCTGATTCTCCCGCAGAGACTGAATAAGGCGTGCCCTGTAAGAGCACGCCTTTATTCTTTTGAGAGATAATCCCCGCAGGGGCTGAGAGCAGCCCGGGCAATCCGCTTCGGTGGCTTATTAGTCGGAGAAGGTGAACTCCGGCAGGTACATCCGTTCGCCGCCGCGCATAGCCGATTCGTGCGCCAAAATACCGGTGCATGTCCAGTTCGCTGCCTTGCGCGCGTTGGGGAAGGGTTCACGGTCTTCGACGATGCTCATAATGAACTCGTGGGCAAGGTGCGGATGCGAACCGCCGTGCCCTGAGCCCTGGATGAAGGACAGATGCTGTTGCTCACCGCCATACACACCCTTAGTGGTGAAGCGTTGGATCGGTTCCGGTAGCAGGTGGGCATAGTCCAATACATCCACTTGATGTGGCACCTCCCCGATATGCACCACCGGCGGGGTGTGCTCGATGAGCGGCCATTCGAATGACATCTTGCTGCCGTACACATCAAAGCTTTCGCGGTATTGGCGTGCCGTGTTGAACAGAGAACGCATCACCTCGGCCACCAGGTCGGAGTCGCGCAGCTTGATATGCGCCGTCTCGATAGCAAATGGCGAGTTGTACTTGGGAATGAGATGTTCCTGGATGCGCCCGGAACCGAAACATACCACTGACTCGGCATCCTTCCCTGCCAACGCCAGGCATGGGCTGACCACGTGGGTGGCATAGAGCATCGGGGGAAAACCCTCCCAGTAGCCAGGCCAGCCCAACATCTCTTGCTGATGAGTGGCGCGCAAAAATTGGATGCGTCCCATCTTGCCCGACGTGTAAAGCTCTTTCACATAGAAGAACTCGCGCGAGTAGATGGTTGTTTCCATCATCATATATTTCTTGCCGGAAGCCTTTTGAGCTTCGACAATTTGGCGACACTCCTCGACCGTAGTGGCCATCGGCACCGTGCAGGCGACATGCTTGCCCGCTTTCAGCGCCGCTAAGCTCATCGGAGCATGGTCTGCAATAGGGGTGTTGATGTGCACGGCATCCACATTGGGATCTTTGAGCAACTCATTGAAGTCGGTGTAGCGCACTGCCACGCCAAATGCATCGCCGATCTGGTCCAGCCGGCTCTTCGTGCGCTGGCAGATGGCATACATGTTAGCGTGAGGATGGTTTTGGTAGATGGGGATAAACTCGGCGCCGAACCCTAGTCCCACAATGGCAACGTTGACCTTCTTATCCATACCTTCACCTCCTTGAGAAGTAGATGAGAATTTGCGAATAGGAGATCAGCTCCGATCTAGCCTATGCCATCAACTGTTTCAGGAATTTCAACCCCTCAGAAGCCAGCTCATCCTGGCTTGGCGCGGGTGGCCGCCAGATAGCTGCAGCGCGCGCAATGGTTTTGTTCTCGCTGCTGAACGACTCGATCACCATCGCGCCGTTGTAGTTGATCTTCTTCAACGCCGCGGCGACATCCGTCCATGGCACGTGCCCACTGCCCGGTGTCCCGCGATCATTCTCATTGGCATGAATGTGCACCAGGTACGGAGCTGCCTTCTCGATCGCCTTGCCCAAGTGCTTTTCCTCGATATTCATGTGGAAGGTGTCCAGCATGATGCGCATCGCCGGGCTGTCGATCATCTCCACCAGTTCCACCGCCTGCTCGGCCAGGTTGATAAAGCTGGTCTCGAAGCGGTTGAGCGGCTCGATCGCAAAGATCACGCCCTTGCTGCGTGCGTAATCTGCCACGATCTTGAGGTTGCGGACACAGCGCTCCAAATCTTTCTTCCGCTGCTCGGGAGTCGCCTGCCACGTGCGCCCCACCGAGGCATAGATCGGCCCGCCACAGATGGTGCCCCCCATCTTCGCTGTGGCATCTACCATATGTTTCAGGTACTCGATGCCACCCTGTTGCTTGGCCGGATCCTCGTGCGTGGGATCGCGGTCCGGACCCATCGCTGCACACGTGCTCACCGCCAAGCCGGTGCGTTTGAGCGCGCGGGCCGCTTCCTCATAGTCGAGATCGGACATGCCTTCGATGGAAATTTCGATCAGATCGAAACCCATCTGCTTGACCTTGTCCAGCAGTACCAGATCCTTGGTGGTGAAAGGTGAGACAAATGTAAACGTATTGAGGCCAAACTGAATTGCCATAGGACACCTCTCGATCATTAATGGATGACGGTTAGGCGTGTGGCGCACCCGAAATACCAGTGCGCCACACGAAACACTCATTTAGGTCATTTAAGGCGTCACCTGTACCTTGATGGGGTCATTGACGCGCTCGCGCAACATCCGAATGGCCTTACCGGTGTCGGCCAGCGGCACCGTGTTGCTCACCAGCCCTTCCAAATTGACCAGCCCTTCGGAGATCATGCGGATGGCAGTGGGCCAGGAGAGCGGCGCCAGCCATGAGAAACGGATCTCCTTGTCCATGGTGTGGG
>QEXY01000040.1 GCA_003130875.1 Ardenticatenia bacterium | reverse complement strand
TCTCTAGGGTTTCGTTTTATCCCGGACGGCTGGCGGGCACTGGCGGCACAACCGGACCGGGGTCTGAGCCTCCTTTTGTATCCGAGTGGAGGGAGCTTCCCTTGAGAACTGAAAAGCCCTGCCGGGCTGTAGAACCCCTGTTCATAGGAGGAATTGTATGATAAGGTTGGGATCAACTGCTAAGGAAGGAGGCCAGTTGACCCTCGCCAAGAAATATAGAGTACGTTGCCGTGCCGCGAGATCGCGGTTAGAAAGCCTTCGTTGGGCCAGGCTCCCTGGTGTATGCAACAGAATTTCTCTTTTTTACGTGAGGAAAGACAATGGCATCCAGACGGTTGCTATATGGAACATCTATGGTCACCGGGTTGCTGATATGTGCGCTGATCTTCACTGCAATTCTTGCGGCCCCAATGCCAGCACAGGCACAACGACCGCCTCGACCACATATTAAGAGAGTATACCTTCCGGACAACTATACACCGCCTTTTGGTGCGTTGACTCTGGCAGTTCAGGTTATCAACCAGGGTGGTCCGGCGACGCTCGGTACTATCACGGTCTCATCGCCTGATGATCACCCGCTCGGCCTCAGTTTTGGCGAACCTGGTGTCACGCTACTAAGTCCTTATGATGAAACGTGCTATCCACACCCCCCCGCTGTACGACTCTATGGAAATGGAACGACATGCCTGACCGCAGCTCAATATCCTCCTTGCTCCGGCCAAGGATTGCTATCTCATCCTATGGCTGAGCTAGTCTGGGAAGACTGGCCAACAGGTGTGAGCCATACCATCTATGTGGACATCTATCCGAAGCCCGATACGACCACACTAAGTTTGCACGTGCGCGCAGCAATGAAAGGCTGGTTGGATCCATGTGATGTGCAAATCGAACCGGGTGAGGAGGTTACAACCATCCGCGACCAACAGGGGTACCCGGCCTTCGTCTATGAGATTTCTTTTGACGAGCGGGGAGCTCCTAGCTCATCTCCATCCCCTGCAAATGGAGATCCCAAAACGAGAGCTGTGCTGGCGACGGTGCAAGTCATCACCATAGACAACGACACGGATATCAGACTGATGGGATCAGGCAGTTTGGTTGACCCGCGAGGCTATGTGCTCACTAATCGTCACGTGGTGCATGACGAGAAGGAAGGTGTCTTGTGCATAAATAGAGCACACTGTGTCATAAAGGTGGGCTTGCTCGATGAGGCGGATCCATATAACAGGTCACCTGAGCGATGGTACTACGCCTCTGTTGTGGACACCGATGAGAGGATGGATCTTGCTGTCCTGAGATTGGTTGCAACCTGGGAAGGCGATGATCTTCCTATCATTGGATTCCCCACGATGCTGCTCGGCAATTCCAGAGAGCTCGTACCTGGAGACGATCTGATCATTGTGGGATTCCCTGAAGTTGGCGGAAGTACCGTCACCATCACGCGTGGCCGAGTCTCCGGCTTCGTAGAAGGTCTGATCAAGACTGATGCCAACATGTCACCGGGCAATAGTGGCGGAGCAGCGTTGAACGCTCAGTACCAACTGGTAGGTGTACCAACTTTTGTGGTGAGCCGGGGATTCATTGCCAAAATGGCATACGTACGGCCAATCCATGATGCGCTGCCACTGCTCAGGAGGACGATCCCTGGCTGGTAGCCAAGGACGTCCTCCGAGACGTTGGTTCTTAACCCCTAGCCGAGGCGTACGATAGGCAACCATAGTATGGGTGGATGTGCGCCAAATTCCACTGCTCCCACATCACACGCCAGGCCAAACGGTCGCGTCGCACCACGTTGATCGGTCGCCGGACAATTGTTACCATTGTTGATCACCGGGCTGCCTGCCAATGGCATCACGGTCAACGTCGGTCCCCCGTTATCCGCAAGACCAGCCAGTTGGGGATTGACGTTCAGCTGATCACCAGCAGCTGGCGCAATGAAGCAACTGTTGTCGCTGATCACATTGTGCCCACCCGAGGTGGTGTTGGCCCCGTTGCTGTCGCAGTTGAGGCTAGACGCCGTATTGAGGCAATTGCGGGAGTAGTCCGCCACCGTGTTCCGCAACGTGATGCTGCTCGACTCGTTGAAGATAGCACCCCCGATGTCGGCACGGTTCGCATACATCGTCACATTGACGAGCGAGTTAGACGATCCAGTCGCCGCATATAAACCTCCCCCAGTATCTGCAACGTTGAAGGCAAACGTGGTATTGATCGCACTAAAGTTGCCGAAGGTATAGATGGCACCTCCTTGGCGCGGGAGCAAGACAAGCTGCTCTACGCGGTTGCTGATGAAACTCACATTCTCCAACGTCAGTGTGCTTGGATTCGTCTGCCAGATGGCGCCCCCGACTGTCGCTTTGTTAGCCGTGAAGGAGGTGTCGCGTACAGTCACGGTGCCACCAACGAGGAGTGCACCTCCTAGTCGTTTGGCTTCGTTGCCGGCAATGTGTGAACGATCGATGCGCAGTGTTCCTAGGCTATAGATCGCGCCGCCTCCGTTGCCCGATGATGTCCCCTCCGCAACACTATTTTCGATGCGGACACGATAAAGGTCCACTGTACCGCCTATGTTGTTGTAGATAGCTCCCCCTGAGAAGAATTGTCCGCGGTTCAGAGTGACATTTCGCAGATTCAGCGTCCCCCCGTTTTGGACCAAAAAGAGCTGGCGCGAGCTCTCGCCATCAAGGGTTATCAGACCGCCGCCATCAACCGTCGTTGTGACGCCCGAATTGATCACCTGCGTGTTCACTGAGATGACAATCGGATTAGGTCCACAATTGAAGGTGACCAATCCACCACCTGCCATCCTTGCCGCATAAACAGCATCGTTGCAGCTCGCGGGTGTTCCATCCCCGACCACGCCGCTAGCATAGGCCGGAGTAACATTCAAGAGAAGCGATGTGCCCAACAACAGCCAAAAGCCAACTATCCACAATGTTAAACCGAGGGGAAAACGTACCGTATGGAGTCGCATGGATAGTCTCCTGTTAAAAACTGTGGGCTGGATCGCCCTTATGTGCGATCCAGCTATGCGAATTGGTTGACTTTTATCATATCATAATAGACCAATTTTGTCAAATGGATTTTCATAGGAAAATGGGTCAATAAAGCGGGTAACTAAAGAGTTTTTCAACACCCTCACTACGAAACCGTCTTGTCATTCCTCAACTAATAGAAAACCCGCTCTCCATCAAGCAAAGTGGTGGCAAGTCTCAAACCAACCCTTAACCCCTTCCTTTGACTGCGCCAAGATGGGGGTGTTAAGATGGAACAACGATTGACTTCTATGGAGACGATAATCTGACCCCACTTGCCATGCGAGTTGGAATAAACGGCTGGTTCTGGGATCAATCGACCACCGGTAGCGGCCAAATGGTGCGCCATCTGTTGCCTGCGTTGCTCGAGGCGGACGAGTCGCTTGAGATTCTACTGGTACTGCCACGTTGGGTGGCGGATCATGCCCCAATACGGTTACCACGTGTGCGGGTCGTAGCGGCGCCATGTCATCACAGCCATCTCGGCAAGGTGTGGTTCGAACAGGTTACGTTTCCCCGTCTCTGCGCTCAATACCGGGTTGACTTAGTCCATATCCCTTACTTTGCATCGCCTCTGCACCCTCTCCAGTCGACGCTGGTCACCATCCATGACCTGATCCCGCTGGTGTTGCCGGCGTACCGCGGAGGGCCGCTCGTGCGCCTGTACACCGCATTGGTTGCCACGGCAGCGCGCCGTGCCCACCTCATATTGACCGATTCACAGGCCAGTTGCCGAGATATCCAGGAACATCTGCATATTCCGCACGACCAAGTGCGCGTCGTCTATCTGGCAGCCGCACCGTATTACCGCCCGGTAAATGATGCTGCTGTCCTGCATGCGGTGCGCGAGAAATATCACCTTCCAGAACATTTCGTGTTATGGCTTTCTGGATTTGATGTGCGTAAGAACGCAGCTGCATTGTTGCATGCCTATACATGGGTGGTGCACGCTTTGGGGGATACATATCCCTTGGTGATGGCCGGCAAATTACCGGAGCGAGATACTCCCCTCTTTCCCGACCCACGTCGCATCGCCAGAGAACTGGAAATCACCGCTGCTGTGTTGTATCCTGGTTTCATCGCCGAGGAGGATAAGCCGGCGGTGTACAGCGCGGCGAGTGTGTTTGTCTATCCCTCGCGCTATGAAGGTTTCGGCCTACCCATCCTGGAGGCGATGGCGTGTGGCACCCCCGTGGTCACCAGCAACGTCAGCTCGCTTCCCGAGCTGGCTGGTGATGCCGCCTTCCAGATATCTCCAGAGGACACGCGCAGCATGGGTGCCGCCATCGTCGCACTGTGCGTGGATGAGGCGCTGCGTGAGGAGATGCGTCGTCGGGGGCTGGCACGTGCGGCCACCTTCACCTGGCAGCAAACCGCTGCTGCCACACTGGATGCATATCGTCAGATGGTCCAGACTTGATTTTGGAGCGGCAGAGTCCTATCTTGAATGTCACACGAACGATCGTCGCTGCTAGTATGTCAGCCGTCAAAAAGGATCGACTGCCGTTGTGTGCGGCTCAGTCCGAGTACATGCCTCACAGATTGAGGCCGCGAACGCGGGGATGCCATTTGTGAAAAACTGCCAAGGACAGGGTCTGGTAGAATATGCCTTGCTGATCGCCTTGATTGCCATGGTGGTGATCGGTGCGGTTTTCATCCTGGGGCGTAATTTGTACACTGTCTTCTACGGTATCGCGGAAGCGCTGCAGTTCGGCTGCGGCCAGGTGAGTGCCGAGACATTTCGCAGCTACGCCGGTGAGGGAACTCCTGCGTCCAGTCCGCCCACCCTCAGCCAACGCCCCGCTGAGGGCACGGTTACGCAGAGCTACTGGTTCTGCCACAAGGGCCTGGACATCGCCAACGATGAAGGGGTTCCGGTGCGCGCGGTGGCAGGAGGGGTCGTGCGCTTCGCCGGCTGGAGCGACCGCGGCTACGGCTATATGGTGGTACTGGACCACGGCGGATATCAAACCCTTTATGCGCACCTCAAGCAAGCCCCCAGTGTCTCAAACGGTCAGTCGGTATCTGGAGGCACCGTGTTGGGGCTGATGGGTAATACTGGTTTCTCCACCGGCCCTCATCTCCATTTTGAGATTCGCTTAGGTCGTGAGCTGGTCGACCCCAGCTTATACCTACCGTGATAAACGTCCTGCTCAGGTTGGCACAGCGCAGCAGCGATGCTATGATATAAGTTGAGCAATAAAATCGGATTGGTATCCAAGCCTATGGTTGTGGACGAACGTGAGCTGGACGCCATTCTCCTAGAGGTTGAGAAGCCGGCGCGTTATGTTGGAGGCGAATATAACAGCGTCACCAAGGACTGGCAACGGGTAGATGTCAAGGTGGCCCTGGCGTTCCCGGATATCTATGAGCTGGGGATGAGCAACCTGGGCCTGGCGATCCTGTATGACATCCTCAACCAGCGCCCGGATGTCCTGGCCGAGCGCGTCTATGTACCTTGGCCGGACATGGAACAGGCGCTACGCCGTGCAGGGATCCCGCTTTATTCGCTGGAAAGCCGCCACGCACTCGTCGACTTCGATCTGATCGGCATCAGCCTGCCTTATCCCCAGCTCTATACCAATACGTTGACGCTGCTCGAGCTGGGCGGGCTGCCGGTTTTGAGCGCTGCACGCGATGCACGTCATCCGCTGGTGATGGCAGGAGGATGTGCTACGTACAACCCGGAACCCATGGCCGACTTCATCGACTTCTTCGTCATTGGCGAAGGCGAAGAAGTCATCATGGAAATTGTGGATACATTTTGCGAAGTGCGAGGTGCCGATCGCGAGACCCAACTGCGCCGCTTCGCCCAGATCCCTGGCGTGTATGTGCCACGTTTCTATCGTGCACGCTATGCTCCGGATGGGAAGTTAGAAGCGACTGAGCCGGTCTGCGCCGAGGTGCCACGAAAAATTGTCAAGCGCATTGTTTCTATTCTGCCCAAGCCGGTCACGCGTTTTGTGGTGCCTTATCTGGGTATCGTGTTCGACCGGGCTGCCGTGGAAATCCAGCGTGGCTGCACACGTGGCTGCCGTTTTTGCCAGGCGGGTGTCGTCTATCGTCCGGTGCGCGAGCGCCCAGTGGAGGAAATCGTCAAAGCAGTGTTGGAGATCGTCCAACACACTGGCCACGGTGAGATCGGTCTGCTCAGCCTCTCGAGCACGGATTATCGCGCCATCGAAACACTCGTCCGCACGTTGTTAGAAAACACACGCGAGCAGCGTGTTTCGCTCTCGCTGCCCAGCTCGCGAGTGGAGAGTGTCACAGTCGAGATGGTCGACCTGCTGACTCAAGGGCGACGAACTGGCTTCACCTTCGCTCCCGAAGCGGCCAGCGACCGTCTGCGCGAGGTGATCAACAAACCCATCCCTTCACGAGAGCTGCTTGACTTGGTCGATGCGGTGTATAGCCGTGGCTGGCGACAGATCAAGCTGTACTTCATGATTGGACAACCCACTGAGACCGAAGAGGATGTGCTTGCCATCGCTCGCTTGGCCCAGGAGGTGCTCGATATCGGGCGAAAATATCATCGCAACAAGGCTCAAGTGCGCGTGAGTGTCGGCACGTTCGTCCCTCAGCCACATACCCCCTTCCAATGGGCTGCGTTGGATCCTCCTGACCTCATCCGGCACAAGCAGAAGCTGTTGCGTCAGGCCTTCGGTCGCACTCGAGGGATTATCTACAACTGGAATGACCCGCAGGAGTCATTGCTTGAAGCGGCTTTGACACGCGGCGACCGACGGGTTAGTCAGGCGATATTGACAGCGTGGCAAAACGGCTGTCGCTTCGACGCATGGCACGAACACTTCAAGCCCGAAATTTGGGATGCTGCGTTCCGCGCGCACACCCTGGATATGCATTGGTACGCCACGCGACCCCGTGACGCAGACGAAATCTTTCCCTGGGATCACATCGAGACAGGGGTTTCACGTGCATGGCTATGGGCGGACTGGCAAGCAGCACTGCGCGGCGAAGTTAAGATGGATTGCCGTCACATCTGTCATGGCTGTGGCATACTGCGCACATTTGCTGAGATGCATCACACTGGCCTCGCTGCCGAATGGCAGTGTCCTCCCGTTGTGCGAGCATCTCCTCTTTCGGACACATAACCAAGGGACTCACACCACAAGAGCTCGACGGACTAGTCCCTTGCCGCGCGTCGTTTTGCCTCCTCCCACGTCTGGCGCACAAAGCGCGCCGCTTTCTCCACTCCTTCGCGCCCCTGATAAGCAGCTTCTTCCATGCAAATCCAGCCGTCCCACCCGGAGCGCACCAAGTGTTCAAACAGCTCCAGGAACGGGGTGACGCCCGTGCCCAGCAAGACATGTCGCAATTCGCCCTTCACCGCGGTGTCGGCTGCATGTACGGTGACAACACGGTGGAGCACCGCGTTCAGCAGTGCGAGCGGGTCTTCTGCATAGGCAGCGGCATTGCCCGTGTCGAAATTGATGCCCAGCCCGATCCCCTCTGTCTGACGCACGATCTCCAGGAAGATATCAGGTGATTGGGAAAAATCGGTGTATTGCCAAGCACCTGGCTTGGCGTGATTCTCAAACACGGGGATGACCCCGCTGTCGCGCACACGTTCGACCAGTCGACTTAACCCTTCTACCGCCCATGTAATCCCTTCTGCACGCCCTGTTTCGGGGTGTGCCTGACCATCCGTGACACGCACATACCTGGCACCCAGGTCGGCGGCGACGCGGAAGACCTCTTCCTCTAGATCCAATTCTCGCGCGCGTTGGACAGGGTCAGGGTGGGTGAAGTCGGGGTAGCTGGTCACCATAACCACTCGGATGCCGGCGGCTTCGATGTCGCGACGCATCGCCTTGACGGCTTGTGGCGAGCGGTCCGGCACAAACAGGATGCTCAAGTCGATGCCATCCAGCCCCAATGATGCTCCCATCTGTGCCCACTCGCCGACCGTCATGCGGCCGGCAATGATATCGGAGAAGAATGAAACTGGCAAGCAGCTGAGCTGCATAATCTCTCCCCCCTACGATGAACGACGTTCCCGCTCCGTCTCGCGGACCGCCTTGTTGAGAGCGCGCTCCAGTTCGGCATCCACTTCGGGAGGCAAGGGCACCGGGCCAGCCTGGGCCAGAATCTCTTGCACTCGCTCGTGCGCCACTTCATGGATCATTTTCCCGCCGCTCCTCAGCCATTGCTCAATGGTCTGACGACGGAAAAGCACAGGGAAGAAAAGCTCCTCCCGAAAATGGCGCACTGTGTGGTCGTGTTGCAGGAAACTGCCTCCATGTCCCACCTCGCGAATGACATCGATGGCCAGGGTGTCTTCGTTGACGGTGATGCCTTTCAGGACGCGTTTGATCATATGTACCAGTTCATCGCAGATGACCACCATTTCCTGGCAGCCATACTGTCCCCATGACAGCGTGCCCAAGCTCTGCGACATTGTCATGCCAGCCAGTGCATTGAGCAACATGTTCATCATCGCTTCGGCAGCTGCTTCGGCATCTGGCACCTTGGCCTCCACCCCGCCGCCTAATCCGTAGATGGGCAAATTGTAGTGTCGAGCCAGTTGCGTCACCGCCAGCTTGCCCAAACTCTGCTCCGGACTGCCATAGGTGCATTGGGTGGTTTTCATGTCAAACACATCCGTATCCGGTTTGAGCACCACTGGTGCGCCAGGTTTGATCAACTGGGTGAGCACCACTCCAAACAGCACCTCGGCAATGGTCAACGCAATCGTGCCGGCCACCGTCGCCGGGCCGGTGGCGCCCATCAACGGGCCAGGTGAATAGAGAATGGGAACACCCGCCTGAACGGCGTCCACGATCCCTTCATTCATAACGGCGACTTTGAGTGGGGAGACCGGCGTAACGATGCCCAACACACTGGGCTTTTCCCGCAAGGCGCTTTCTCCACCGGACGCGGCGGCGGTCATCTCCAGCAAGCGCACTGTGAACGGCCTCTCCAAGATGTTGATCACAGTGGGCTTGGTGGTGTTGCGGAAGATGGCGTCGAAATCGTGGAAGAAGATGACATCCGTCGGATAGTCACCTGACATGCACAGGGTCTGCACGAAGTCAATGTTGGGCAACGCATGGCCGATGCGCGTGCTGGTGATCATGTCCTGCTTAGTGGGCTGACGTGCCTGCCATAGCGCATAATCCCAGAACAATGGTTCGGAAGTGCCTCCCATGCCATAGTAAACGCGGCCGTGTTCCAACAGCATGTCCATCGCCGGATCAAACCGCCCGTACAAGACGAAGGAGTGAGGGGCCGAGGCAAGTGCAGCATCCACCATCTCGGCCGGCACCCGGATGACACGTGCGTCGCGATCGACAGGGGCGCCACCTTTTGCGAAAATGTCGAGGAAGAGATCGGACTCACTAAACAAGCCCGGATCCCATAACAGATCTAAAGCTGCCTGATGAATACGCATCATTTCCTCATCGGAGAGGATCCTTAAGTTGCCGCCTTTCGCACCTGTCTTCATCGTTCTCACATCTCCTCATTTATGCATGACTTCGACGATACGGGATCCCCACAAGCAAAGGACAGTACGTGACTGTTTCGTGGATGGTAAGAAGGCCTCAGTGACGCCTGCTGAAGACGAAGAGCTCCTGTTCTACATACGTATCACGCCGTAATGACCGCGCAAGGACTCCCATCAGGGACCATGTCACTGTGCTATGGGGCGTGCGCATCGTCACCGGTGCAGCTTCCGGAATGGCGATGCTGAAAGGAATGGCCAGCTCCTGGCCAGGTTGCAGGCGCATTCGGCCGGCCAGCTTGATCTGCTTCGCCTCACGAAATGTGTTGCCTTTGCCCTGTGGCACGTACTCCTGACGCCCCAGCTCCAACCGCACTTCCGACACGTCGAAACCTTTCTGGGGCTGTACCACGAATGTGCCTTGCACGGTGTCGCCCAAACACCATTCCAGCGAGCTCAAGGCAAAATGGAGGGTTGCTTCGTCCGGCTCATTGGAAAACCCATACACACCTTCCCTGGCCGCCTCACCGGTGGGAGCGGAAAGCAGCTGGATGGGCACCAAGGCTTCGATATCCCGGGCCAGCTTACGGGCGAGCGTCGCCCTGACAAACCACTCGACACTCACGATCTTGCCGTTTCGGCAGGTTGGGGGCGCGTCGACGGGGATGGGGGCTACGAATTCGAAGGATCGACTGAAACCGCTTGGAAGGGTATCCTCTGGCAGCAGTGACTGTTGACAGACCACCTGTTCGACCGTTGCCCATTTCTTTTCGATACTGGAGTGTGCACCGCCATCATCATCTATGTCCCTACTCTCGTCACGGTATTGATATTTCTCTTGACAGACCAGCTGAGCGCGTGCCTCGGTGATTTTGAGTTCCTTTTGTACTTGAACCTCAGCTTTCACCTGAATTGTCTCGCCCGTGAAGTAGGGTTGGGCAGGACGGTCGACCGTGATCGTTACGGTCGCTTTGCCACCTTTGAGAAAATCGAGCATTGGTAGCTCCTTAATCTAGCCCTGAGGGCACATG
This sequence comes from Ardenticatenia bacterium, assembly GCA_003130875.1. Classification (GTDB taxonomy): domain Bacteria; phylum Chloroflexota; class Anaerolineae; order 4572-78; family NAK82; genus NAK82. Next base: position 26,745 of record QEXY01000040.1, on the reverse strand, counting down.
TTGGAGGAGGGGTGGACCAAAGGTTTAACCCATATTAGCACACTGTGTGATGCAGAGCAAGAAAAGAGGTGCAATGAACCACTAGATTGTCACCAGCCTCTGGGTCAAAGGCGAGGAGCCGATCGGCCGCAATGCCATCCAACAACACCGGCGGGAAAAGGGCGATCCGCTCATCCCCGCGATATCCCCAACGCTGCAACACCGCCAGCGGCGGTTGGTTCTCCATCCCACCTTCGTGTGCGGACGCTGGATGTCCTTCACATCTCTGCCTGAATGAGGTGGAAGGGCTCCTCCACCTCCCACGCCCCGTACGCCGGATCGACACCCGGCGTGCGCGACGTGGCTTCCGCTGACCACAGTGCCGCAGGATTTGCCGGATGGTGTAAACCGGGCTGCGCGTGTGAGCAAGCGGCAGAGATCTTACCGCCGGGCACGCCGAGGGCGTAGAGAATGAACAGAGGAAAGAAACCTCGGCGTTCTTTGCGGTGCGTTTCGTGCCGCTCCCTGACGGTCGCGGCGCGGATGGTATAACCGAGCCGCGCGCGTGAGCAAGTGGCTCAGACGGCTCCCTCACAGTGCGGTTGTAAGCACGGCGTCTGATGTCGCTGTTCCAGACCCGTCGCTTGATGGGCCGGCACCACCGGCTGTTCCCACTCCGCCGGCGTGCAGCGTGAACGGTCTTGCAGCCCTGCCGCTCCCTCAGTCTGATCGCGCCACCCATTGACGCACCACGTTCGCGCTGTGGCACGGATGCTGCCCAACTCGTGGTACGTACACACCAACCGCCCCCTTGCCCTCACCCAGTGCATCGCGTATCCTTCCCGATAAGCCGGTTCGGCCATAGGCGGTGCTCCTCCTGGCGTAATTGTTGCCACAACTCATAGATGCGAGGAGTGCCGCCTTTTGTCCAGATCGCCTCAATCACCTGGCAACGATCTCCTGGCGCAAGTACTAACAGCGTTTTGCTAAATGGGATGTGCTCATGTACAATGCGTTTAAATGGGAGTGAATCCTACACACAGGTCAGGCGGTAGGCAGGAAACGTCGGGCAGTGGTGACAAACAGGAGATGAATCCGCATCACTCGAGAGACAGATGGGTGAGTGTCACCTGTCTGCATCTCGTCACCCGACGAAGCACGGTTATCCGGTGGAGTCTACCGCCTTTTCTTTTCTTGTTATAAACGTTCGTGGAGAAGGAGATGGTTCGGTAGCGATGGCACACCACATGAGCAGAAAACAGTTGCGCCCATTGGAGAGAGCGATTGAAACCACTTTGGCGGGTCTGGTCATCTATGGTTTGATCGTTGTGCTCTTGATTGCGGGTTTGTTGCTTCCCCCGATCTCGTTGGGTGAACGCTTGCTGGCCTGGGATTATGAGCGGGTATCCGCAGAAGAGGGCAAGGTGATCACGCTGGAGGACGGCGCCCAGCTCGCCATCCTGCCTGAGGGGGTGCAAGGCAGAACCCGAATCAAATTCTCGGTCGTGCCGCGCAGCGATTTCCTGGAAGGTTCGGCTGGAAGTGACCTGTTGGCCGGCGCGGAGAGCATTCCCCCCTGGTTGGTGATGAAGAGCCCCTTCTATCGTATTCAATTCAAGGGTGATGCACCCCCCAATCGTGTGGTGCTCTCGTTACCTTTGCCAAGCGATGTGAACCCCTTGCGCACAATTGATCTTTATTCCTGGGATGGCGATACATGGGTGTGGTTGCCGCATACCATCCCGCCTGGAGATGCTGTCATCGAGTCGAATCTCAACTTCCTGCCTGAATCGGCAGTGGTCATGCAGACCAAACCGCTGCAGCCTTCTGTGTCTGCCGATTTGGCGCCTGCTTCCACGGTGCCGGAGCAGGCACGCGATACCATCGTAGAGATTAACTCCCAAGGCCTCTATCTGGACGCCGAGGGTGAGATTCGGGGCGACCTGGGTGCCGTGTTGCGCCCGGATCAGAGTGCCACATTTATTGTGATCCCTACGCTGCGCAACTGGGAGGAAAGCGGAGTGGTGCGCAGCGACTTGATCGACAATATGTTGATCGATCCCGCCGCGCGCGAGCGGCATATTCAACGCATTGTCGAGCTGGTCGTACGCAATGCTTATCCCGGTGTAGACATCGACTATCGTGGCTTCAGCCCGGAACTGAAGGAGGATTTTGCCCTTTTCATCCGCGAGCTGGCCGATGCGCTGCATCAGAATCAGAAGCTGCTCTCGGTGCGCTTTGAAATGCCTGTGCAGATATCGGCGGAGAGTTGGGATACCGGGATTTACGATTGGACGTCCATCGGGATGGCAGCCGACATTGTGAAGATCCCGGTGCCCACCGACATGCGCGCCTATGAGCCGGGCGGACAGATGGATGCCCTGCTCTCATGGGCAGTCGGACAGGTAAACCGCTACAAGATCCAGCTGCTGATCTCCACGCGCAGCATCGAGGAGATGCAAGATGGCGCCCGGCATCAGATCCCTTATGTTGACGCGTTAGCGCCGTTCAGCCGGGTGAACATTGAGGGAGGTAGCACGGTGGTCAATCCAGGCCAGCAGGTGACCTTTAGCCTGGAAACGCTGCAGCAGTCCACTGGCATCCAGTTTGATCCTACCAGCGGTATCTACTGGTTTGCCTATGTGGATCCCAATGGACAGCAGCGCACTGTGTGGATTGAAAACGCCGCCAGTATCGCGCGCAAATTGCAATATGTCGCCGAATACAATTTGCGCGGTGTAGCCGTGCAAAACCTGTTGGGCGAAGACAACGATACACAAATCTGGGAGGTAATGCGCAAGTTCATCAACTTGGTGATCCCACCGGTTGAAAATCAATTTTCTGTGGTCTGGACTGTGCAAGATGATGCCGGTGGCGTGATCGCCCAGGACAAGTCGGACATTACGGCGCCGCGCTATGCGTGGACTGCGCCGCAGCAGGGTGGTCAGTACTTGATTGCGGCGGCGATTTCGACCGACGGCGGCAACAGCGCCGCGGCGCGCAGCAGCCTCCAGGTGCTGGTTGCCACGCCGACGCCGGTGCCCACTCCAACCCCAGTGCCCACGCCGACTCCAACTCCCAAGCCGAAGCCCAAACCTAAACCGCAGGACTCGGGACAACCGGCGTCTGGACAGACAGCTCAAGGTGCACCACCCCCAGCGCAGGGTAACTTACCGTTTGACTATGGCATCCAGGTGGATCCGCGTGGCAACAAGGCAGCCAACATCGCGCATGTCCAGGCCCTGGGATTCCGCTGGGTGAAGCTCCAGATGCCCTGGAAGGATGTAGAACCCGAACCAGGCAATTATCATTGGGGCATGTGGGATGACGTCATCGGTGCATACGCTGGCGCCGGCATCAAAGTGCTGTTGAGCATCCCCAAAGCGCCGCGTTGGGCGCGTCCACCGAACTCGGATATGAGCGTGGAAGGACCACCTGCCGATTTCAACACGTTTGCCAACTTCCTCTCCCAGGTGGCCAGCCGTTACAACGGAAAAGTGCAAGCTATCGAAGTGTGGAATGAGCAGAATCTGTGGTATGAAGGTGGTGGGGCACCCATGCCGCCTGATCAATACGTAGCGATGCTGCGCGCTGCCTATCAAGCGATCAAAGCGGTCAACCCCGGCATGATCGTCGTCAGCGGTGCCCCGACACCCGCGGGCGATGTCGCTGGCAAGGCGATTGATGACATCAATTACCTGAGCGCGATGTATGCCGCCGGATTGAAAGATGTGTCCGATGCGATCGGCGCCCATCCCAGCGGCTACAACTGCCCGGCGGATGCCGACTGGCAGACTGTTGAAGATCCCTCTGCCACCAGCTTCCGCGGTCCCTTCGACAATCGTCACCACAGCTGGTGTTTCCGCGGAACTATGGAGGGGTACCGCAACGTCATGTTAGCCAATGGAGATGGCGCCAAGACGATCTGGCCGACTGAATTCGGTTGGGCGGTCTCGGGCAATCCGCATCCGGGTTACGAGTACGCCCGTGACAACACATATGAAGAGCAAGCTCAGTGGATCGTGCAGGCGTATCAGATGGCTAAGTCATGGGGATGGGTTGGAACGATGTTCCTCTGGAATCTGGATTACGGGGTGACGGCCGCAGGCACTGAGCTTGCCGCTTTCAGCCTGTTGACGCCATCCGGGCCGGTGCCGGCCTATGCTGCGCTTGCCAATATGCCAAAGTAAGGGGACATAGCACTATGCAACGTGACACAACCATTCGACCGACCACGCCTCGGCCGGTCCGTTCGAATAGCATGCGCTGGTTGTTGCCCGTCATCTTGCTAGGAGGCTCGGTGGCTTCCGTCACGTGTGCAGCCGCGTTCGTGGTATTCGCGTTCCTTTGGCGACCGCCAGTTCCCACGCCACACGTGGATCCCCCCACACCGGGAGGGCAGGTGGTGCGCTTCGTGAGGGAACAGCCACAACAGCCACAACAGTCGGCGGCGGTTGTTCTTCCAACTCCCACACCGTTGCCTCCATCTCCCACGCAACCTGTCCAGGCAGTGGCACCGACTGTCACACCTGTGGAACTCACTCCGGTGCAAGCATCTGGCCAGCCGACTGAGCCGCCATCGCCGGAAGCGGTGCCTGCCGAGAAAGTAACACCCACCCCCAAACCTACCAAGCCCAAAAAGGCGCCTCCACCCTCCGCCGGTGCGCCCAATCGCTTTGCCTACGGCATCCAGGTGGATCCGGATGGCGCATCCCGTGAAGTGGTGGAGCATGTCAAACGATTGGGTATCAAATGGGTGAAGTTCCAACTCTCCTGGGAGGACATTGAGCCCAGCCAGGGGCAGTATAACTGGGGGGCCTGGGACCAGATCATGCTGACCTATCATCAGGCGGGTTTCTACATCTTGCTCAGCGTGGTCAAGTCGCCAGATTGGGCCAGGCCGGCCAACACTGATTTCAGCCAGGAAGGTCCCCCGGCGAATCCTGAGACATTTGCACGTTTTGTCGGCGAGATGCTGCAGCGCTACCGCACCGGTGTACAAGCGATTGAGGTGTGGAATGAACAGAACCTGGCGCGCGAGGGCGGTGGTGCTCCGATGCCCGCTGGGGAATACGTGGCGTTGCTTTCTGCTGCTTATCGTACCATCAAATCCGTCGATCCCTCTGTCATCGTGGTCAGCGGTGCACCTACGCCGGCGGGCGACGTGCCGGGTGCCGCCATCGATGACATTCGTTATTTAGAACAAATGTACGCCGCCGGTCTCAAGAATGTCTCCGACGCGATCGGCGTCCACCCCAGCGGCTATAACTGCCCGGCGGATGCCGATTGGCAGACGGTAAGCGACCCAACGGCGCGCTTCCGTGGCCCTTTCGAGAACCGCCATCACAGCTGGTGTTTCCGTGGCACAATGGAGGGCTACCGCAATGTGATGGTCGCGAATGGCGATGCCGACAAGTTGCTGTGGCCGACCGAATTCGGCTGGGCAGTGGCCAATCCGCCTCCTCAAAATTATGAGTACGCTGCGGACAACACTTACGAGGAGCAAGCGCAATGGATCGTCAGCGCCTTCCAGCAGGCACAAGCGTGGGGTTGGGTCGGCCCGATGTTCCTCTGGAATCTGAACTATGGGGTCACCAAGCCGGGCTCTGAACAAGCGGCCTTCAGCATCTTGACCCCATCAGGTCCGACGCCTGCCTATCAGGCTTTGCTCAGCATTCCCAAATGATCCATTGAGTGACTGTCGCAGTGGTAAAAAGCGGCCAACCATCCTGGCCGCTTTTTTTTACGTTATCTATAATAGAGTAGTATCGAGCACGATGGTCACCGGGCCATCATTGTGGATTTGCACCAACATATGCGCGCCGAAGAAGCCATTTGCCACGTGGGCAACTCCTTCCGCACGCAGCGCCGTGATGAACGCCTCAATGAGGGGGCGTGCCTGGTCAGGAGGAGCTGCTTCAGTGAAGCTCGGGCGGCGTCCGTGGCGGCAGTCGGCATAGAGGGTAAACTGAGGCACTACCAGAACTGCACCTCCCACCTCAAGCACCGAGCGGTTCATTTTGCCAGCCTCATCTTCGAAGATGCGCAGATGTGCAGTTTTGCGGGCTAGCAAGAGTGCCTCGGCGGGAGTATCGCTGTGGGTGGCTCCGACTAAGACCACCAGGCCGGCGCCGATGGTTTGGGGAGATTGACCTGCCACACTGACAGATCCGTAGCTCACTCGTTGGATAATCGCACGCATAGACCCTTGCGCCCCAGAATAGAATGTGGCATGCTGCTATCGCAGCAACAATACCATAGCGAGCTAGAGCACGCAACGTGCCCATAGTGTCACGAACGTCCTCGACTTACCCTGCCCAGTTGTGCAGAGCCACCCTCACGGCACGTGCACGCTCTCGCGTTTCAGACAAGCGGGGAGGTGGATACATTGGGACATTTGGTATTGCTTGTCCTGGACGACATGGCCGTGTTGCCGGCTCTCCTGGAAGCTTGGCAGTCGGTCGGGGTGCCGGGTGTGACGATTCTGCAGAGTGCAGGGGCTTATCGTACCCAGAAATGGCTTCGCCGCATGGGATTGGGTGCTTTGGATCGATTGTTCGAATTGGAGGAAACAAGCCGGCGCACGCTGTTAGCTGCCATTGAGGATGAGGCAGTTCTGGATCGTGCCATTGCGGAGGCAGAACGGCTCGTGGGCGGATTCGACCGTCCGGGCAGTGGCCTTCTGGTGGTGTTGCCAGCGCTGCGTGTGCTCGGACTCCATAAAGCACTCCCAATCGAGGCAGAAATACGTCCTCATAAAGCAGCTCATGTTGGTTGGCTGGCCTGGCGCAAAAAATCCGCGGCAGAGATAGCAAAGCTGCTCGATCTGCAGCCGGTCATCGTAAGGCGTGAAACGACGTTAGGGCAGATCCCCCAAGCCCTTGCGGCGCAGCCAGGTGTGCAGGTGGTGTGCGTGACCTCAGAGGATGACGTGCTTGTGGGCTTGCTCCCTTTGACCGATCTGGCCGATGCGCTGTTGTTCCATGAGATGCCCGAAGAGTTTCTTAGTGAGGTGACCGACCTTGAGGGCGTGATCGAGTTCGCCGAGCGCAGCCGGGTGCGCACTGCTGGGGATGTGATGAAGCCCCCTGTATGCGTGCGCCGAGATGATCCGGGGGAATTGGTGTTCAGACGGATCCATCAGCATCAGCTGCCTGGTCTCCCAGTGGTGGATGACACTTACCATGTAGTCGGATACATCAGCTTGCTTGCCTTATTGCTGACCATTTGTGGCCTGCCCCATCCTCTTTGAGGAGAGCTAGGCGTGGAGTGATGTCCTTGTCTCCCACCTTGATAGCTGGCACCATTTTCTTCATCACGTATGCGCTGATCGTCAGCGAGCGGGTGCACCGCACGGTCTCAGCGCTGTTAGGTGGCCTATGTATGGTGCTCGGTGGGGTGCTGAGCCAAGAGGAGGCATTCCGTGCGGTCGATTGGAATGTGATTTTCCTCTTGCTCGGCATGATGGCTATCACTGCCATCCTGCGTGAGACGGGATTGTTCCAGTGGGTTGCAGTTCAGGCGGTGCGACTGGGGAATGGTCGTCCTTATCGTATTCTGGCAATTCTCGCGCTAATTACGGCATTGAGCTCCGCTTTTCTAGACAACGTAACCATTGTGGTGCTGGTGGTGCCTATCACCTTGTTTGTGGCTGCCAACTTGCACGTGGATCCCTTGCCCTTTCTGATCAGCGAGGTGTTGGCTTCCAATATCGGTGGTACAGCCACGTTGATTGGCGACCCACCTAATATTCTCATTGCCAGCGCGGCCGACATTGATTTCCTCACTTTTCTGGTCCATATGGGGCCTATCAGTGGGTTGATTCTGTTGGCCTTCTTGGGACTGGTGCGACTCATGTTCCGTCGAGAATTGCAAACCGATGCCGACCCGTACCCTGATATCGCCGGGCTGGACACCCGCACTCTGATCACCGACCGGGGCATGCTGCTACGTTCTCTAGCTATTATGGTGCTGGTGATCGTGGGATTTTTGGTCAGCGGGTTCCTGCATTTGGAACCGGCTACGATCGCGATGAGTGGCGCTACCTTGCTGCTTTTCTGGAGCGGCATCGATCCACAACGGGTTCTGCGAGAAGTCGAATGGACGACGTTGCTTTTCTTTGTGGGTCTGTTCATTGTGGTGCAAGGGGTTGTGCAGGTGGGACTCATCAGCTGGTTGGCCCAAGAAGCCCTTGAAGTGACGCACGGCAACCTCCCATTGACGGCTATGCTCATCCTTTGGCTTTCCGCCGCCGTCTCCGGCATTGTGGATAATATTCCCTACACGGCTACAATGATCCCAGTGGTCGAAAGCCTAACCCACACCATGGCGGGTCAGCCATTATGGTGGTGTTTGGCTTTGGGGGCATGCCTGGGCGGAAATGCCACGCTGGTGGGTGCCTCTGCCAATGTGGTAATGGCAAGTTTGAGCGAGCGCAGCGGCCATCCGATCCGCTTCTGGCACTTTATCCGCTATGGGGTAATCACCACCACAATGTCCTTGGTGCTTTCCAGCTGTTACGTCTGGTTGCGTTACTTGTAACAGAAGACATGGAGGTTCAGGCCCGATGCGTGTTGCTGTCGTCCAGATGAACGTGACAGGAGATCGCGATGCGAATCTGGCGCGCGCCTTGCAGTTGATCGAGCAGGCGGCACGCCGGGGTGCCCAATTGGTCGTGTTGCCGGAATATGTGACTTTCTTGGGGGAGATTGAACGCTTTGCCGATGTGGCCGAGACGATCCCTGGTCCCACCGCGGAAACGTTGGCTGCCTATGCACGACAGCATAAGATTTACTTGCACGCCGGCAGCTTGATCGAACGGTCTCCCGTGGCCGGTCGTTTCTATAACACCAGCCTCGTGTTTGATCCCCAGGGTGCTTTGATCGCCGTCTACCGCAAGGTACATTTGTTCGATGTGGATCTGCCCGGTCTGCTCGGCACGCACGAATCACAGGTGATCGTGTCCGGTGATACGCTATGTCTGGCGCGACTGCCCGAACTGGTGCTGGGTCTCTCGATCTGTTTCGACCTGCGCTTCCCGGAGATGTACCGTCGGATGGCTCTGGCGGGGGCGGAGGCTTTCGCCATCCCGGCAGCATTTATGCGTGTGACTGGTCGTGCCCAACATTGGGAGATCTTGCTGCGTGCACGGGCCATCGAAAACCATGCTTACGTCCTGGCGGCGGCGCAGTGTGGTCAAGATGCCGCCAGACATTGGCACTACGGCAACAGTATGATCATAGGCCCATGGGGGGAGATATTGGCCGCTGCACCGGAAGAGGGCGAATGTGTGCTCATTGCGGAGGTGGACCGCACGCTGGTGCAAAGGCGGCGAAGTGAGATGCCCGTGCTGAGGTTGCAACGACCGGACGTATACGCGACACTCGGAACTTATCAGGCGCTCTAAGAGCATGTCGCCTGCCTTATGAGGCAGCTTTCTGCACTTGGGAGAGCCTTGCAACATTTTTCAGCGGTTTGAGAAATATCTGTATTACACATATTTTGCAGGAATCCTGCTCATAATCACAAAGATTTGACAAAAATTGATCTATGTGCTAATATAGGTGTTGATTTAGAATTCAGGCAGGAAGTATGCGTGTGAGAGGGTTGCACGTTCTGATCACCAGCAGCATTATCATTATTGTAATTGTAGTGCTCCTTATTGTGAGCCCTTCTTTGCTGCTGGGAGGTTGACGCGCGACCCAAGTGATCCAGATTAGACTACCAAGGGGCCTCCCAGATCAGGGAGGCCCTTCGGTTTATAGAGGAGCAGAAGCTGAACCGATTCGCACCATATTCAGTCAAAAGTGGGCAAAGGGCACAGGCGCTCGGCCATGACAATAGGGCTTTCGAGCGCCTGCCTGTATCAGGACATAAGGTTCCGTAATTTTATCTGGAGGAGATGCGAAAATGGCCGAGAGGAAAACGGGCGCACAGATCGTCTGGGAGAGCTTGTTGCGCGAGGGGGTGGAGGTAGTGTTCGGTCTGCCCGGTGGGGCAACACTGCCCATCTACGACGCGTTGGCCAAGTATGAGTATCCGATCCGCCACGTATTGGTAACCCACGAACAGGGGGCGGCGCACATGGCCGACGGCTATGGACGGGCCACCGGCCGTGTCGGCGTATGTATGGCCACCTCGGGACCAGGGGCCACGAACCTGACCACTGGTCTGGCAACTGCATACATGGATTCCTCGCCCGTGGTGGCCATCACTGGTCAGGTGCCGACGAGCTTGCTAGGACGCGATGGGTTCCAGGAAGCGGATATCCATGGCGTCAGCATGCCCATCACAAAACACAATTATCTCGTGACCGATGTGCGTGAGTTAGCCCAGGTGCTCAAGGAAGCATTCTATATCGCGCGCACCGGACGGCCCGGCCCCGTCTTAGTTGATATCTGCAAAGATGTTCAGCAGGCGGAGACCGAGTGCATCTATCCCGAAGAAGTCAATCTGCCCGGTTATCAACCCAAGCTGACCGCTGCTGATCCGGAAGGCGTTGCGCGCGCGGCACAACTCCTTAACCTGGCCGAACGACCGGTCATCCTGGCTGGTCACGGGGTCATCATCGCCAATGCCGAAGACGAGCTGGTTCAGTTAGCTGAGAAGGCTCACATCCCGGTGGCGACCAGCCTGCTCGGCATCGGCGCCATCCCACAGACCCATCCGCTTTCCATCGGGTGGGGAGGTATGCATGGGGAAGCTTTCACAAACTACGCCTTGCAAGAAAGCGACGTGCTGTTGGTCATCGGCGCGCGTCTGGACGACCGGCTCACCGGCGCCTTCAGCACCTTCGCCCCCAAGGCACGCATCATCCATCTGGACCTCGACCCGGCGGAGCTGGGCAAGAATCTGCGCATTGACGTTCCTCTGGTTGGAGATGCCAAACTGACCTTGCGCGAACTCATCCCACTGGTGGAACCCAACCAGCACACCTCTTGGATGGAACAAATTGCTGAGTGGAAACGCGATACCGACCGGCGCGACCTGCTGGCCCAGGAAACCGATGACTTGGTGCCTCCCTTCATCGTGCGTCAGTTGTGGCATCTGACGGATGGCGGGAACTGCATCGTGGTGACCGACGTGGGGCAACACCAGATGTGGGAAGCGCAATACTTCCTGCACGTCAAACGGAGAAGTCTGTTCACCTCGGGTGGACTGGGCACGATGGGATTCGCCTTGCCGGCGGCGATCGGGGTGCAAATGGGCCGCCCCGACGAGACGGTCTGGGTGATTGCCGGCGACGGTGGTTTCCAGATGACAATGGGTGAGCTGTCCACTGTTGCCAAGGAAGGGCTGCCACTCAAGATCGCCATTTTCAATAATGGCTACCTGGGCATGGTGCGCCAGTGGCAGGACGTGTTCTACAATAAGCGCTACGCCAGCACAGCACTTTACAACCCCGATTTTGTCAAGATTGCTGAAGCGTATAACATCCCAGCCCTGCGCGTGACCGATCGCGCAGGGGTGGCGCCGGCCATCCGCCAAGCTCAGGCGCACAATGGTCCATTCTTGATCGAGTTCCAGGTCGAGCCTTTCACCAACGTCTATCCTATGGTGGCACCCGGTAAAAGCAATGCCGACATGATCCGTCGGCCGTTGCCCGCAGAAGTCGAAGAGGAGTGAACCCAATGAAACACACGATCATCGCATGGATGGAAGACAAACCTGGCGTGCTCAGCCGGGTGGCGGGTCTCTTTCGCCGGCGCAACTTCAATATCGAGAGCTTGACCGTGGGACACAGCGAAACCCCTGGCATCAGCCGCATGACCTTTGTCGTGGACGGAGATGACCGGCAGATCCATCAGGTACAGGCCCAGTTGTTCAAGCTGATTAACGTAACCGCGATTGAGGATGTCACCAACGAACCTACCGTAATTCGCGAGCTGGCGTTGATCAAAGTGCGCGCCACCAGCGCCAATCGGGCCGAGATCATCCAGCTGGTGGACATATACCGTGCCAACATCGTAGACGTCGACGTGGATTCACTGATCATCCAAATTGCTGGCACAGAAGAGCGCATCGATTCGCTCGTCAAACTGTTAAATAATTTTGGGATTTTGGAAATGGTGCGTACCGGACAGGTAGCGATGGTGCGCGGCAGCAACGCGAAACCGCCCATCCGGCACAATGGAGTATCGTAATCGGGTGGGTTGTAGTATCATCTGCCACATTGGCACTCAATCCCTGGAGAACCCCTTATCGCAAGAAAAGGAGTATAGACTGTGGCCATCATCTACTATGACAAAGATGCCGATCTTGAGCTGCTCAAAGGCAAGAAAATAGCGATCATCGGCTATGGCAGCCAGGGGCATGCCCATGCCCTCAATCTGCGCGATTCCGGCGCCGATGTGCGCGTCGGGCTTTACGAAGGCAGCCCGTCATGGGCCAAGGCAGAGGCAGATGGCTTGCGCGTCTTGCCGGTGGCCGCTGCCGCGGCTGAGGCAGATGCCATCATGTTGCTCATCCCGGACACAAGCCAACCGAAGGTCTACAAGGAGGCGATCGAACCGCATCTCACTCCTGGCAAGACCCTTATGTTCGCCCACGGATTTAACATCCGCTATGGCCAGATCGTGCCACCGCCTTACGTAGACGTCAGTATGGTAGCGCCCAAGAGTCCCGGGCACCGCGTGCGGGAACTCTTCGTCGAGGGCATTGGTACCCCGTGTTTGTTGGCGGTCCACCAGGATGCCAGCGGTCAGGCGAAGCCGTTTGCGTTGGCGTACGCCAAGGGGTTAGGGGGTACACGGGCCGGTGTCATCGAGACCACCTTCGCCGAAGAGACCGAAACCGACCTTTTCGGCGAGCAAGCTGTCTTGTGCGGCGGCGTGAGTGCCCTGATCGAAGCCGGCTTCAACACCCTGGTCGAGGCCGGATACCAGCCCGAAATCGCCTATTTCGAGTGTCTGCACGAGTTGAAGCTGATCGTAGACCTGATCTATCAGGGCGGTCTGAACTATATGCGTTATAGTGTGAGCGACACGGCGGAGCATGGAGACTATACTGCCGGTCCTAAAATCATCACCGAGCAGACACGTGCCGCAATGAAACAGATCCTGGCAGATATCCAGTCGGGTGCTTATGCAGAAGCATGGATCGAAGAAAATGCCAAAGGTCGTCCCTGGTTCGAGGAACAGCGTCGTAAAGCGCAGCGCAGTGAAATCGAGCGCGTTGGCCGTCAGCTGCGCCGGATGATGCCATGGCTCAATCCTAAGGAGATCGGTGAACTGTGACCACACCGTAATCACTGAAGGAGGGACTCGTATATGGGTGATCACGTACCCCAGGATATCCTGCTCATTTTCGACACAACCTTGCGCGACGGAGAGCAATCGCCCGGCGCCACGCTCGACGTCCATGAGAAGCTGGAGATAGCGCGCCAGCTCTCGCGGCTAGGGGTAGATATCTGCGAAGCCGGTTTCCCGATCGCCTCTCCTGGTGACTTTGAGGCGGTCAGCCGGATCGCCTCAGAGGTCGGACCGCTGACAGAAGGGCGTAAGACCGGCCAACCGATGGTCATCGCTGCCCTGGCGCGTGCGAATCAGAAGGACATCTACCGCGCTTACGAAGCGGTCAAGGCGGCTCCGCGTCATCGCATTCACACCTTTCTGGCCACGAGTGACATCCACCTGCAGCACAAGTTGCAAATCAGTCGCGAGGAGTGCATTCGACGCGCCGCTGAAGCCGTCGCTTACGCGCGTAGCCTGTGCGAGGACGTCGAGTTCTCGCCGGAAGATGCCGGACGTTCGGATCCGGAGTTCCTGACCATCGTGCTCGGCGAAGTGATCAAAGCCGGTGCCACCACGATCAACATCCCCGACACGGTCGGCTACACGACGCCAGAAGAGTTTGGCCAGCTGATCCGCTATCTGATCCAGCACACGCCCGGTGCGGACCGCGTGGTATGGTCGGTGCATTGCCACAACGATCTGGGATTGGCGACGGCCAACACCCTGGCCGGCATCCGTGCAGGTGCCCGTCAGGCCGAGGTGACCGTCAATGGCATCGGCGAAAGAGCTGGCAATACCTCGCTGGAAGAGGTGGTTATGGCCATCTACACGCGCCAGCAGCTCTTCGGGTTGAAGACCAACATCGACACCACCCAGATTATGCGCACCAGCCGTATGGTCAGCTCCTACACTGGTATCGTCGTGCAGCCCAACAAGGCAATCGTCGGTGCCAACGCCTTTGCTCATGAAGCTGGTATCCACCAAGATGGTATGCTCAAGAGCCATCTCACCTACGAGATTATGCGCCCGGAGACGGTTGGACTGTCCACCTCGCGTCTGGTGCTGGGCAAACACTCCGGCAGACATGCCTTTCGTGTGCGTTTGCAGGAACTGGGGTACACCGATCTGACCGAAGAAGAAATCAATCAAGCTTTTGAACGTTTCAAGCGATGGGCAGACAAGAAAAAGGTGGTCACGGATGCGGATATCGAGGCCATCATCGCCGACGAGGTCTACCAACCCCCGGAAATATGGCATCTCAACCATATCCAGGTCTCCTGTGGTGATCACAGCATGCCCACCGCTAGCGTCAGCCTGACCGGTCCGGATGGCCAGGTATATGAGGAAGCGGCGTTGGGTTATGGTCCGGTGGATGCACTTTACAAAGCTATCAACCGTATTGTGAAGGTGCCGAATACACTGAACGAATTCAGCGTCAAAGCGATCACCGAGGGCATGGATGCCGCCGGCGAGGTGACCATCCGGATTCAGCCGGCCGAGGATGACCAAGACCTGCCCATCAATCCTCAAACGGGCAAACCCATTATACGCACTTATAGCGGCCATGGCGTGAGCACGGATATTATCGTGGCCAGCGCACGTGCGTACATCAACGCATTAAATCGCTTGATCGCCGACCGGGAGCGCCGATCGCGGAAAGCTGCTCCGGCTGAGACATTATCATCGTCAACAACGTAGATGCCCACCAGGAACACCACGGGAGAAAAGGGATGACATCCACACCATGCACCCTCTTCGATAAAATATGGGATGACCACGTTGTAGTTGAGGAACCGGACAGCCCTGCTGTCTTGTATATCGATTTGCACCTGATCCACGAGGTCACATCCCCTCAGGCATTTGACGGTTTGCGCCGACGTGGGCTGCGCGTGCGGCGTCCGCACCAGACGGTCGCGACGATCGATCATAGCATCCCCACAACACCGCCTGAGGTGCCAATTGCTGACCCACAGGCAGCCCGTCAGATCCAGCAAATCGTGGAAAATTGTCGCGAGTTCGGCATCCCGCTCTATGGCGTCGGCAGCCCGACGCGGGGCATCGTCCACGTCATCGGCCCTGAGCTGGGGCTGACCCAACCGGGCATGACCATCGTTTGTGGAGACAGCCATACTTCGACCCACGGGGCATTTGGGGCGCTCGCTTTCGGCATCGGCACCAGCGAGGTCGAGCATGTGCTCGCCACCCAATGCTTGCTGCAGCGCAAACCGCGCACCTGCCAGGTGTACGTCGATGGATATTTAAACAAAGGGGTGACGGCCAAAGACCTCATCCTGGGCCTGATCGCCCAAATTGGCAGCGGAGGAGGTACCGGTTATGTGTTTGAGTATGCGGGTCCAGCCATCCGCGCCCTGTCGATGGAAGAGCGGATGACTGTATGTAACATGAGTATCGAGGCCGGCGCCCGCGCGGGCATGATTGCCCCGGACGATACCACCTTTGAGTACCTGGCCGGCCGACTGTATGCCCCTAAAGGAGAAGCTTGGGACGCAGCGCTGAAGCGGTGGCGCGCGCTGCCCAGCGATCCCGATGCCCGTTTTGACCACACCATCACACTGGACGCAAGGCGACTGGAGCCGATGATCACCTATGGCACGAACCCGGCCATGGCCATTCCGGTCACCGGGGTCGTTCCGGATCCTGCCGGTGTGTCCGATCTCGGTGAACGCCAGGCGATGGAAAAGGCGCTGCGGTACATGGGACTCAGACCCGGACAACGTCTCCTGGGCCATCCCATAGACGTGGTGTTCATCGGCAGCTGCACGAATGGGCGACTTTCTGACCTGCGCCAGGCGGCCAGTGTGCTCAAGGGACGCCGTGTCAAGGAAGGTGTTCGAGTGCTGGTGGTGCCGGGCTCACAATCGGTCAAGCGGGCTGCGGAAGCTGAGGGATTACATCGCATCTTTTTGGAAGCCGGTGCAGAGTGGCGCGAATCGGGATGCAGCATGTGCATCGCAATGAACGGCGACCAGCTGCAACCTGGGCAGTATGCTGTGAGCACCAGCAACCGCAATTTCGAGGGACGACAGGGGCCTGGCGGTCGTACACTCCTCGCCAGTCCGCTGACTGCCGCCGCAGCGGCCATCACGGGTGTCGTCACCGACCCACGCACTCTGTTGGAGTAGATAAACAATGCAACCCTTTACGCGAATCACAAGCCGAGTCGTCGCTCTGCCCATCGACAACATCGACACGGATCAAATCATCCCGGCACGTTTTCTGAAAACGATCAGCAAAGAGGGACTGGGCCAGCATTTGTTTGCTGATTGGCGCTACAATCCGGATGGCAGCCCCAAGCCCGATTTTCCCATCAATCAGCCAGGAGCGCGCGAAGCACGCATTCTGCTCGTGGGAGATAATTTCGGTTGTGGCTCCAGCCGAGAGCATGCCCCGTGGGCGTTGATCGACTTCGGCTTCCGGGCAATCATCAGTACTTCCTTTGCCGATATCTTTCGCAACAATGCGCTCAAGAATGGTTTACTTCCGGTGGTCGTAGACATCGATACTCATCGGCAGCTCTTCGAGATGGCGGAGGCTGACCCGTCCACTGTTCTCACCATTGATCTGGCAGAGCAAAGTCTCATTCTACCCAATGGGAAGCAGGTGTACTTCCCGATCGATACCTTCAACAAGAAATGCCTATTGGAAGGCATTGACCAATTGGGTTACTTGCTGAAGCAAGAGCCGCTCATCCAGGCGTACGAGGCATTGCATCCGGCACGAGTCAGCACACGCATTATGGAGGAGTGAATGGAGACGCAACAGGGCAAAGCCCAGGTGTTTCTTTATGACACAACATTGCGCGATGGCACCCAGCGCGAAGGAATTTCGTTGTCGGTGGATGACAAGCTGAAAATTGCTCACCGTCTCGATGAGTTCGGCATTCACTACATCGAGGGCGGATGGCCCGGCTCCAACCCCAAGGATGCGGAATTCTTCCGGCGTGCTCGTGCGATGTCCTTCTCCAATGCGCGATTGGCCGCTTTCGGAAGCACCCGGCGGAAAGGTATACGCCCGGAAGAGGACGCTAACTTGCTTGCGCTCCTGCAGGCGGAGACACCTGTCGTCACCCTGGTGGGCAAGAGCTGGGACATGCACGTCACGGAAATCATCGGCACCACCATGGAAGAAAACCTCGCTATGATCCGCGAGAGCATCCGCTTTGTCAAAGCGCAACAACGTGAGGTGCACTTTGATGCGGAACACTTCTTCGACGGCTATAAAGCGAACCCCGATTATGCAATGGCGACCTTGCAGGCTGCTGCCGAAGCAGGCGCGGATGTGTTGGTATTATGCGACACCAATGGGGGATGTCTGCCGTGGGAGGTTGAGGAAATCACGAAAGCGGTGGCTGAACGGTTCACCACACCGCTGGGCATCCATTGCCACGATGACACCGGCTGCGGCGTTGCCAACACGTTGGCTGCCGTGCGTGCTGGTGCTATCCATGTTCAAGGGACGATCAATGGATACGGTGAGCGTGTTGCTAACGCCAATCTCTGCGTGATCATCCCGAATTTGCAGCTCAAGATGGGTGTCTTCTGCGTGCCGCCGGAGCGGCTGACCCATCTCACCCAGCTGTCTCGCTTCGTCGCCGAGATCGCCAACCTGACACATGACGATCACCAGCCCTATGTCGGCGCCAGCGCCTTTGCCCATAAAGGTGGTCTCCACGTCGCTGCGATGTTGAAAAATCCGTCCAGCTACCAGCATATTGATCCGGCATTGGTGGGAAACGAGCGACGTAGT
This sequence comes from Ardenticatenia bacterium, assembly GCA_003130875.1. Classification (GTDB taxonomy): domain Bacteria; phylum Chloroflexota; class Anaerolineae; order 4572-78; family NAK82; genus NAK82. The sequence goes on along the minus strand of QEXY01000040.1, from coordinate 8,767 downwards.
GTTGTTTCGGAGCTCTCCGGGCGTGGCAATGTGATCGAGAAGGCGCGCCAGCTGGGCATCGAAGTGGATGGTGCGCAGATCGCAGAGGTGTTAGAACAGATTAAGCAAATGGAGGCGAAAGGTTTTACCTATGAGGGCGCGGAGGCCTCCTTTGAGTTGATGTTGCGCCGCACCTTGCCAAGCTATGTCCCACCCTTTGAACTGATCGACTTTATGGTGCTGGTCGAGCGGCGGCGCGGGCGCGGACTGTTGGCCGAGGCAACGGTCAAAGTGCGTGTCGGTCCCAAGATCGTCCATACTGCCGCCGAGGGAAACGGCCCGGTCAACGCACTGGACGCTGCTTTGCGCAAGGCGTTGCTGGACGTGTACCCCAGCCTGGCCACTGTCAAGTTGGTGGACTACAAAGTGCGCATCTTGGATAGCGACAAGGCGACAGGTGCCACGACGCGCGTGCTCATCGACACACGCGATGGCGCCTACCACTGGAGCACGGTCGGTGCCAGCACCAACATCATCGAAGCCAGCTGGCGTGCGCTGGCGGACAGTATGGAATACGCTCTGTTGCACGAGACAGAGAGAAAGAGAGGTGCGTGATGCATCCCTCCGCACAAAAAGTAGCCCATGCTGCGCAGGGAATGGGATTAAGCATCGAGATCGTGGAATTCGCCGAGACGACGCGCACCGCACCCGACGCAGCTAACGCCATCGGTTGTCATGTCGCCCAAATTGTCAAGAGTTTGCTCTTCCTCGTCGATGGCCAACCGGTGCTCGCGCTTGTGTCAGGCGCCAATCGGCTGAGCGAGGCGAAATTGGCCGCGCTACGTGGCACCACTCCGCACAATGTGAAACGCGCGGATGCAGAAACTGCCAAGACGATCACCGGCTTTGCGATTGGAGGGATTCCCCCTTTCGGGCACATCTCCACCCTTCCAGTATACATAGATGCTGACTTGATGGGTTTCAACGTGGTGTGGGCTGCTGCCGGAACACCGCACAGTGTGTTTGCCATCACACCGCATGACCTGATCCGTGCTACCCAGGGCATCATTGCAGACTTAAAGACGGAGTAACAATCTACTATGCATTACACGATCACTCTCCTTCCCGGCGATGGCATCGGGCCGGAAATCATTGCTGAGGCGCGCAAGGTGCTTGAGACGGTCTTGCATCGCGCTGGTCACACGGTGACGTTTCAAGAGGGGCTGATCGGCGGGGTCGCCATCGACGAAACAGGCGATCCTCTGCCGGATGCGACGCTGGAGATGTGTCGTCGCAGCGACGCGGTGTTGCTGGCTGCTGTAGGCGGTCCGCGCTGGAGCGACCCGCGTGCCGAGGTGCGTCCGGAACAAGGGCTTCTGAAAATCCGCAAAGAGCTCGGATTGTTTGCTAACCTGCGCCCGGTCCGGGTCATCCCTGCTCTGATATCAGCCAGTCCTCTCAAACCTGAGGTGATAGAAGGTGTCGATCTGGTTATCGTGCGCGAGCTGACCGGTGGTCTGTACTTCGGGCAACCTCAAGGGCGCGAACAAACCCCTGAGGGGCGTGGTGCAGTGGACACCTTGCGCTACAATGAGCGAGAAATAGAACGTCTAATGCGCGTTGCTTTCAACCTGGCACGCGCGCGTCGTCGGAAGATCACCTCGGTGGACAAGGCCAACGTGCTGGCGACCTCGCGTCTCTGGCGTGAAGTGGCCCACGAAGTGGCGCGCGATTACCCCGATGTGGCGTATGAGGATGTGCTGGTGGATGCGTGCGCCATGTACCTGATGCGCCGCCCTGCCGACTTCGATGTCATCGCCACTGAGAACATGTTCGGCGACATCCTCTCCGATGAAGCCTCTATGTTGACAGGGTCATTGGGGATGTTGCCCTCTGCCTCTTTGGGGGAGGGCCGTCCCGGCCTGTTTGAGCCGATCCATGGCTCAGCACCCGATATTGCCGGCAAGGGTATCGCCAATCCCCTCGCCACTATCCTCAGTGCTGCGATGTTATTGCGCCTGGGGCTGGGGTTGTCGCGTGAAGCAGAGGTGATCGAGCGCGCTGTAGAGACCGTCTTGGCCGCGGGCTACCGCACCGCCGACCTGGCGGCGCCGGGCGAGCCAACGGTGAGCACGCGCGCGATGGGAGACCTGGTCGTAGCCGCTTGTGAGAAGGAGTTCACCTATGCGCAGTGATGTCATCAAACGAGGATTCGAACGCGCACCGCATCGCAGTCTCCTAAAAGCGGTGGGTGTCACCGATGCCGATATGGGCAAGCCATTCATCGCCATTGTCAACAGCTACGTGGATATCATCCCAGGACACGTTCATCTGAACGAATTCGGTGAGATAGTGCGCCAAGCAGTGCGCGAAGCGGGCGGTGTCCCATTCATGTTTAACACAATCGGGGTGGACGATGGCATCGCGATGGGCCACATCGGCATGAAGTACAGCTTGCCAAGCCGTGAGCTGATCGCCGATTGCGTAGAGACAATGATCAAGGCTCATTGGTTCGATGGCATGGTCTGTATCCCCAACTGTGACAAGATCGTGCCTGGCATGCTGATGGCCGCCTTGCGCTGCAACATTCCCACCATCTTTGTCAGTGGCGGCCCGATGGCGGCTGGCCGTACCCCGGATGGGAGAGTGGTGGACCTGATCAGCGTATTCCAGGCAGTGGGCGCCTATAAGAAGGGGGTCATCTCCGAAGAACAGCTGAAGGAGATCGAGGACCACGGATGCCCCACCTGCGGTTCGTGTTCCGGCCTGTTTACCGCCAACAGCATGAACTGCCTGTGTGAGGCGCTTGGCCTCGCCTTGCCTGGCAACGGCACCATCCTGGCGATTGATCCGCGACGTAAAGAGCTGGCTCGCGCAGCGGGAAGACAGATCATGCGCCTGATCGAAATGGACCTGAAGCCGCGCGATATCGTCACCCGCGAGGCAATTGACAACGCCTTCGCGCTTGACATGGCGATGGGGGGCAGCACCAATACCGTGTTGCACACTATCGCTCTGACGTGGGAAGCGGGCATCCAATATCCGCTGGAGCGGTTGAACGAGATCAGCCGCCAGGTGCCCACTTTGTGCAAGGTCAGCCCTTCCTCGCCTTATCATATGGAGGACGTGGACCGTGCCGGAGGCGTCAGTGCCATCCTTTGGGAACTCAGCAAGAAGCCGGGCATTTTGCACCTGGATCAGATGACGGTCACCGGCAAGACCTTGAGGGAAAACATCGCAGGTTGTGACAGCCAGGACACCGAATGCATCCGTACGGTGCGCGACCCCTATAGTCCCACAGGTGGCTTGACCATCTTGTTCGGCAATCTGGCTCCTGAGGGGGCAGTGGTCAAGACCGCCGGTGTGCTGCCCGAGATGCTACGGCATCGCGGACCGGCGCGTGTGTATGAAAGCCACGATGAGGCAAACGCTGGCATCTTAAGCGGGGAGGTGCAGCCGGGCGAGGTGGTGGTCATCCGCAACGAAGGTCCGCGCGGCGGTCCGGGAATGCAAGAGATGCTGGCACCCACCAGCAACATCATTGGGATGGGGTTAGAAAGCTCCGTAGCGTTGGTGACAGACGGCCGTTTCTCCGGCGGCACCCGAGGTGCCTGTATCGGGCACGTGAGTCCGGAGGCAGCTGCCGGAGGCCCCATCGCGCTACTACGCAATGGGGATATCATCGAGATAGACATCCCAGCTGGCCAACTGAATGTGGCCCTGTCCGCGGAAGAAATGGCACGTCGACGTGCCGCGTGGCGACTGCCTTCACAGTCCCATCTTACTGGATGGCTGGCACGCTATGCGAGTATGGTGACCAGTGCCAGCCGGGGAGCCGTGTTGGAGATACCTGGAAGGTGACAACTCCATAACCCTATGGTAAGGGAGATTCGGAAGCTGCTCGATGTGTGTCCGCGGCAATCCACTGCTCCAGGATCTCACGAGCGAGCGCGGATGGTATGGCGAAGCTGATCCCCTCTGCCACACCCACGCGGCGGTTCTCGCGGATGAGAAATGTGTTGATGCCGATCACCTCGCCGTGCTGGTTCACCAATGGTCCACCTGAGTTACCCTTGTTAATCGCGGCATCCGTTTGAATGAGCCCGCTGATTCGAACATTGCCGTCCAAGTCGACGGAACGGTTGATGCCACTGATGACACCCACGGTGACGGAGTTGGGAAAATCGCCCAGGGCACTGCCGATTGCGACGACCCACTCGCCCAATCGGACGGCGTTCGAGTCACCCCAGACTGCGACCGGCAGGTTCTCGTGCTCTACGCGCACCAGAGCCATCTCGCGCTGCGCATCGAGGGCCACCAGGCGTGCCGGCAGCTCCTGTCCGGTCGCCAGGATGACGGTCAGCTGGCCTGCTCCTTGCACTACATGATAGTTCGTCGCGATATATCCGCGCGTGTCGATAATCGTACCCGATCCCCGAATGCGGGTGTTCAAGTCATTTCGGCCCATGCTGGTCGCCGGGCGTTGATTTACAATGGTCACGACGGCAGGCAGAACGCGCGCTACGCTGTCTGCAAGGGAGGGCGTCGCCGTTGGCGTGGGTGGGGATAAGGTGGGTGTCGGCGTCGGTGTTGATGTCTGCGTGGGGGTCGGGGTCAGGAGGGGAGACGCGAGAAGTGCTTCAGATGCCACCGCCTCGCACAGGGATGGATCAACTTTCTCAGCGGGTGTCGGTGCGGCACTCAGCGGCAAACCGCTGGCCCATAAGACCAGCCCTCCCCCGACAATGCCGCCCAACAGGCCACCGATGGAGAACGAGACCGTGACCAGGGCCACTATCATACACGTGGTGAGCGACGATCGTTGGGATAAGAAACCCGACAGTGTGGATGTTGAAGAGGACTTTCCGTTCACATGTTCCATCTTGCTTGTATGCTGGCTCCTTGCAAATTCTCCGCAGCGACAGGATTTTTCTCGCTCCAGCTAAAGTGTTTCCACGATGCTCTCGCCGTGCTCTTTGCGCACGCGTACCACGTGGTCGGTCACTTCCTCGAAAGTATCATCGTGACTGATGATGAAGAGTTGAGACAAGCCGGTGTTGCGGATAGCGGCGATCTGTTCAGCCAGATTTCCGCGCCGTGTGCTGTCCAGATTGGAGGTGGGCTCATCAAAGAAAGCCACATCCACATCCGACAGCTCGCGCAACAATGCCAATCGCACAGCCAACGCGGCGGCCATCTGTTCGCCGCCTGACAGCTGCTCGAAATCGCGTTCGCGGCCGTCCACTTCCAGGACGATACCGTAGTCCTCCTTCCAGTGCAGGCGCAAGGTTGGATCCGCCATGATCTCCCGAAAAATGCGTGTGGCCGCTGCTGAGACACGTGCTGCCACCAAGCGTACCAAATGCGGGCCAGCTTTGCGGATGACATTGCGCATGAATTCGATCACCTGGTCGGTGCGCTCGATCCGCTTGAGCTCCTCGAGCGTGCGCTGTAATTCTTCCTTGACACCTTCAATTTCTGCCCTCTCTTGCTCGACCTGCCTCAATTGCTTTTTCAGAATCTCGAGTTCACCCTCCAACCTGGACCGCTCGCTTTTCAATCTCTCTTCTTCATCACGGAGTGCCTCCAACGCATCCACGTCGAACGCGCCGGCCACCTTATCCCGCTCTTTGGAGATTTGTTCGCGCTGGTGCTCTAGGCTCTGAAGATCCTGTTTCAGGCGCTCAAGCTGGCTCTGCCATTTCGGCACCATGTCAGCCAGGGGTGAATGCTCCAGAAAGCGCCTGTAGTTCAGATCTCGAGCTGCCATTTCAGCACGCAGCTGCGCCATGGCAGCGTCCAGGTTGGCATATGGGAGCAATTCGTTTTCCACACCGGTCAGTTTTATCTGCAAGTCCTCGATCTCCCGTTGGACGGAGGCTATATACCGGGCAATAGTTTCTCGTTTCTGCGCGATGCCAGAGAGACGTTGATGTTCCGCGCGCGGATCACCCAATGCCTTCAGCTCATTTTCATATGCTTGGAGAGAGCTAGGCACTGCTTCTAGCTCCCTCAGGCGTTTGCGCCATTGTGCTCTTTCCGCGCGCAGCTGAGCCAACCGCTCAACCAAATCCGTGCGCGCCCTGTCATCTGGCAGCCGACGCAACTGCGACCTCAGTTCCGCACACCGCCTCTCGTACTGTTGGATCTTCTCGGACAATTCAGCAATCCGTCGGGTTATCACCCTGTATTGAGTGCGCATCTCCTCAATTTGGGCACGGTTTCGCACTAACAGCTCGTCTCGGTGTGACGCGGAGAGCGGTTGTTCACATACCGGGCAGATAGCCGCTTCGGCTGTCTCCAGAGTTGCAACCTGTTTTTTTAAGCGCTCCGTCTCGGCCTGCAAGATGCCTTGTTGCTGTTCTGCAGCACCTTTATCCTCGCGCGCTTGCTCCAGCTCTTGTTCCGCTACCTGCAGCTCATTTTCGAGGTAGAGTGCCTTCCCCAGCGCCTCTTTCACTGCCTTCAGGCGCGTCCAGTTCTGGTGCACGTCATTACGTAACTTCTGCAGTTGCTGTTGCAAAAAGGCCAGCTCGCGCACCTCTTCGCGCAGCTTCTGTATCTCGCGTTCCAGCTGCGTCTGACGATCAGCCAGGGGCTGGAGCACTTTCATCTGTTTTGCAGCCTCCTCAGCTTCCCGCAGACTTGTCTCCAGTTGTCTCACTCGGTCCTGGTTCAGCTCGACCTGGTGCTGCAGGTCACGCTTGCGTTCGTGCAGCGCGTCGCGCTTCCTGCGTTCCTCTTCCAGAAATGCAAAGCGCTGCTGCGCTTCCTGGTATACCTCATAATCCGCGCGACACTCCTCAACGACCCGGGCAGCCTTCTCAGACCTCTCAAGCTCCACCTGAGACATCCCTAGTTGCTCTTGGGCCTTGGCTATGTGAATCTCAACTTGTCTTAACTGATGTTCCAGGGCATTCAGTTGCTGCCCTAGGGCTTCCAGCTCACCCCGCCGCTTTGCCACAGGCGCCAGCTGGACGCCGATTGCGTCCAGGCGTTTCTCCGCTTCAGAAATCCTGCTCCTCAGCGTATCCAGTTTTCGCTCCAGCTCAGGCAGTCGCCTCGCCCGTTCTTCCAGCGCAGCGATGCGCGCCCGCACTTCGGCCATACGCTCTTTGAGGTGATTGCGCGTCTCACGAAGGGATTCATACGCTTTCTCAAAGTCGTCCACTTGCAACAGGCGATCAAACGTCGACTTACGTTCTGAGGGGGATTGTAAGAAGGCGCTCGTGAGCAACCCCTGTGGCACGCCAATGGCATCGCGAAACAGGACGGCCGGATCTGCCGTCCCCTCGAGGCCCAAGTGTTCCTTGAGCCAGTCCAGCACGTCTTTACGACCACTTGCAATTCTGGCCTTTAGTTCAGGATCGTAGACATAATACTCTGCAGCCTTTCCAAAGCGTCGTACCACTTGATATGGGCGCGCGTCTCGGCCTGAGATGAAGTGGACGGTGACACAGCCGCTTGGCTGCCCCTGGCGTATGAAATCGGATTGACGCGCGGGAGGGTAGTTAAAAAGGACAGAGCCGATCGCCTCGAGCAATGTGCTCTTGCCGGCACCGTTCTCACCACAAATGGCATTGGTGCCTTCAGCAAACTCAACGGTCTGATCACGATAGCTCTTAATGTTCTGCAATTCAACGCGTATGATCAGCATAGCTGCAATTCCCTACAGGTCTGGAATATCCAGCTGTTGCCCTTCCATCTGGCGCTGCAAATGCTCCACGATACTTTGCGGAGAGGACTCTTCCAACACCATCCGCTTGATCTCGATGGCCAGATGAGCCCACTGTGCGGCCTGTGACCGATAACGCACGTCTTGCTCGAAGAATCCCTGAAACACGCGCTGCACGAGCTCTTCGTACGAGGATGCCTCACCTGTTTCGAATGTCCCACGTGCAACGGTGCGGTTGGTGACCCGCACCATCAATGGTTCGACATGTTGTTCGACAATAGAGCGAACACGCTCGATATCGACTCTCTCTGCTGCGAATGGCCAGACACCTTCCAGAACGACCTCGATCACTGGCTGAGGAGAATGGAGATATTGGGTTTGATCCGCTAGCTTGGCGGGGATTGATTCATAGAACCGCTGCACCTCTCGGAAATCATCGACTTTAATTCTCACTTGCACGAAAGGCCGGCGTGGATTTTGAATGCGTCGTGCGCGGTGGATAGAAAGTGCTGCTGTGTCCACCTCGACCAAATAGAAGCCCCGCTCAGGCCATGCTGCCTCTTCGATGCTACACGTCTCCGGAGAGCCGGGATTGAAAATCCAGCCTTCGCGCTCGTAGGGTTTGTGGATATGTCCCATAGCCAGGTAGTGTACAAATTGGCGCAGTGGGGCCAACACGCTCTGTGGCACGGTGGCGAAGTAGCGCGGCAATATGTCGTCCGGGCCGGCATGCAACATCATAATGACATAGTCCACATGGCCGTGATCCATCTCGGCCAGCGCGTCTTGGAGCATATGGATCACCTGTTTCGTGGCGGCACCATAATAGGGCGTGCCATAGACGCGCACGACCCCTTTGGAATCGCGGCGTGGCCGCAAATCCACATAAGCTCCGGAAAAGCCATCCCATTCTTTTAAGACCGCTTTTCCGTTCTGAAAGGAGGGACGCAACGCGATCAGATAGCCTCGATCGGCCAAGAAGTCCATCCAGGAGATAACATCTTGATAATGCGGGCGGTCATGGTTTCCCTCAATCGCCAACACCGGGATACCCTCATTTTTTAACATCTCCAGCAGCGTGACCGCCTGAAGCAGTGTGGGGGGATCGATCGA
>QEXY01000039.1 GCA_003130875.1 Ardenticatenia bacterium | reverse complement strand
CCCTTACGGTCGCGGCTCGGATAAGGCGAGGGTGCCGCTCCCGCACGGTCGCGGCTCGGATAAGGGCGATGTTTACCGCTCCCGCACGGTCGCGGCGCGGATGGCATCCGCTATGCCAACGCTTCCCGTGCAACCTTTCGCCTTGTCTCCGGGCGGGATAGGCGATCACAGGCCCACAATGTGATCAAAGATCAGGATGGCATAGTGCACACACGCCGCTTTGACCGCCTGCCAGTCGTGCCAACGCGGATCGAGATGCTTATATTCACTCAGGTCAAACCCCTCCAGGTCGTAAGGCAACAGGTTGGCCAGTTGAATCTGCAGCTGCTGCAAGGCCGATTCTTCGTTGGGCTGCGGGTAGAGACGATCCAAGGGCTGCAGAGCTTCGATCACCTTTTCGTCTCCCACGTGATCAGCCAGAGCAACGAAATCAATATAGTTGCGGGTGGCGTTCCGCCGCAGGATCAGCACCGCTTTGATGCGCAGCATCTCCGCCTCGGTCGGAAGGGTGATCGTCTCGCCCTGGTACTCAATCTGGGTGGTCTCCAGCGGTTCCTCGCGAATCAGCTGGCGGATGCCGGTTTCAATGCCGTCCAGGCTGCCGAGAATTTGAACGGGACGCTTGATGCGGGCTGTTTTTCAGCCGGCAACCGCCTCCAAATCGGCCAGCACCTGATCGAACCGTTCCCGCAAGTTCGTCAGGACGTGATCGGCATCGATGGACAGGCGATGCCCCGCATACACCGCTGCGGCACCCCCCAACCAGCACCGCCCCTGGCAGAATGCGCTGCAGGTGAGCAGCTGCAGAAAGCACGCGTTCCCACTCAGGTAAGGTGTCGTTCGGCATAGTGTTTCCAGAAATGATAGCGTTGGGCGTAGGGATCGGCGATGTGGGCCTCACAGACGCGCAAAATCTTTTGCAACAGGGCGCGGTCGGCCAGCGCGGCCTTGCGCAATTCAGCCCAGTCCTGCCGCTTGCCGCGGGCAATCACATCGTCAATGGCTGCCAGAGTGAACCGCTGATGGGTGAGGTGACGGTGCAACACGATGGTGCTCTCCTCCCGGTTACCCGTATCACACCAGGTGACCCATGGTGCTTGCCAGCCCATTTATCCGCTCCTGCGGTCAGCCTGGCGTGTGGCGGGGTTTCACCCGTATTATAAAACCGTTCGCCTGCCAGCGAGAAATGGATGGGACGTCACAGCCGTGAATGCAGCTTCTCACCGGCGCGTCGGACAAAAGGTATTTTTTTACCGCAGAGCACGCCGAGACCGCAGAGAATATGGAAAAAAACCTCTGCGTGCTCTGCGTTCTCGGCGGTGAAAGAGTTTACCGCTCCCACACGGTCGCGGCTCGGATAAACCCAACCGAGCCGCGCGCGTCAGCAGGCGGCGGTGTTCACCGCTCTCTGACAGTCGCGGCTCGAATACTCCGAAGGATTGCTCGCAACGATATCTCCACGTGGCATATGGGAGACCACACCAGTAGGCAGAAGACGGCTTGCGGCAGCCGTATCTGGGCAGGAATAACAATGCGGTGTATCCAGGATGCCAAATCCCCTGCAGGTCCACCCAACGTCCATCAGTACTGAGGCGCATAGCGCAGGATGAACAGGCCGCCGTCTCTATCGGCGACGTAGAGTATCTCCCGTGCACTGCTACATCCCACAGCACTTCCCGGTGCGTCGTAGAAACCAAACCTCGCACGGGCGAGTGGGGTTCACTACCTCGTCGGCCTATTAACCTGTGAAAATCTGAGTGGTCAGGTGGCTTTTTCAACCTTCTCTTTTGACATGTGTCCTCCACCTCCCTATTATTAGTGCGCGCCGCACGCATGGCGCATTGATTTGCTCCACTATGCTGGATTCATCACAAACGATAAGGGGTTGCTCCGATTATGGAACGTAAAAAGGTAACCATCCACGATTTGCAGGCCAAGAAGGAGAAGGGTGAGCCCTTCACCATGGTAACGGCGTACGATTATCCCACCGCAGTCATTGTGGACAAAGCGGGCATCGATGCAATCCTGGTGGGCGATTCGCTTGCTATGGTGGTGCTCGGCCTGCCCAACACGGTCTCAGTGACGATGGAAGAAATGCTGCATCACTGTCGTGCCGTCGCGCGCGGTGCGCAATATGCCCTGCTGGTAGGGGATATGCCCTTTATGTCCTACCAGACCGGCCCGACCGACGCGGTACGTAATGCTGGTCGTTTCCTGAAGGAAGCGGGTATGGACGTGGTCAAGCTGGAAGGTGGGAAGAAGATGGCACCGATTGCGCGCGCGATCGTGGATGCCGGCATTCCGGTGATGGGTCATATCGGCCTCACGCCGCAGACCATCTCGGCATTAGGCGGATTCAAGGTGCAGGGCAAGGACGCCGCCGCGGCACAGCAGGTGATCGACGATGCTCTTGCCCTGGAAGATGCCGGCTGTTTTGCTATTGTGCTCGAGGCGATCCCCGACCGCGTCGCCAAGATCATCACTGAGCGCCTCTCCATCCCCACAATTGGCATCGGCGCCGGACCCCATTGCGACGGTCAAGTGCTGGTGACCCACGACATGGTGGGCTTGTTCGACCGCTTCGTGCCCAAGTTTGTCAAGCGCTACGTCAACGTGCACGATCAGATGGTAGAAGCTTTACGCCAGTTCAAATCCGAGGTGGAGAATCGCACCTTCCCCGGACCGGAACACTGCTTCACCATCAAGGACGAAGTTCTGGAGCGGCTGTACTGATGAAGATCGCCATCATCGGTGCCGGTGCGATGGGCAGTTTATTCGGCGCCCGTCTGGCACCCCTCTGCGACGTGTGGCTGGTGGATGCATGGGAAGAACACATCCAGGCCATCCAACGCAATGGGGTGCAGCTGACTAACCTGGATGGCAGCACGGAGCGGGTGGCTGTCTATGCCACGACCGACCCCACCACAGTGGGGGGTGGAGTGGACTGGGCGATCATCTTCGTCAAGTCGCATCAGACGGCACAGGCCGCTGTGTGGGCAGCCCCGATGCTTAAGGCAGATGGCTTGGCGCTGACCATGCAGAATGGGTTGGGCAACCTCGAAGTAATGGCGGATGTCCTGGGCGCCGAGCGGTGCGTGCAAGGGGTGACTTCGCATGGCGCGACGCTGCTCGGTCCGGGTCAGGTGCGCCACGCTGGTGCGGCGGCGACCTACCTGGCTACCCGTCCGGCCATCGCCGAGCGGGTGCAGCGCATTGCCGAGCTGTTCACGCGCGCCGGTTTTGAAACCCATCTCTCCGACAACCTGGACAGCTTGTTGTGGGGCAAGTTGATCATCAACGTGGGCATCAACGCGCTGACGGCCATCCTGCGCGTGCGCAATGGAGTGCTTGCAGAGGTGGCACCAGCGCGGGCACTGATGGATGCCGCAGTGGATGAGGCGGTGGCAGTAGCACGAGCACGTGGCATCACGCTGCCCTATGTGGATGCGCGCGCTCGCACGCGCGAGGTTGCCGTGGCCACTGCAGCGAACCGCTCTTCGATGCTGGCAGATGTGCTGCGCGGGTTCCCTACTGAGATCGAGGTGATCAACGGCGCGATTGTGCGTGAGGGAGCTCGCCTGGGCGTGGCCACGCCAGTGAACCAGACGCTGGTGCAGCTCGTTCAAGCGTTGGAAGCGACCTACGCGCAACGAGTGGCGTAGCGATGGCTTGAGCGAGGATCCAGGGTTGGTGTCTCTCAATATCCAATGAGAAGCCCTGTCTGTTTCTGGAACAGAGCAGGGTCAGGTCATTGTTGAAAAAGGGAAGCGAAGTGCCTTGGCGGATGTAACTCTTGGTGCCTGGTGAGTGAGATTGAGTTTGGCATCCAAGCTTCAGCGGCAACATGAAGGGAGATCCTGTTTGGCTGCCAAAGCATGACGCGCACGTGGAAGTGATAGTACCTGCAAGAGGGGATGGCTCGTGACGCCTGGTGCCATGCGTCGTTCGTGGTGGGTTGCACTGGGGTTATTCCTGCTCGCACTGGCGCCGCGTTTGCCTGGCCTGGATGTCTTTCTGACCGCCGATGAGCCGAAAGCGTGGTTCGGTCGCTCCATCCAGTTTCTGGATGCCATTGCACGTGCCGACTGGAGTGCCACCTACGACAGTCCGGCGCCGGGCGTGACAACAATGTGGGCAGGCGCCCTCGGACTGCTGCTTGAGTATCTGCGCCAGGGCGACACCGGCGTCAATGTGACAAACTTCCTGCAACAGGTTCCCTTCGATCCGCTTGATCCAGCCATCCTGCCTCTCATCCGGCTGCCCATTGCGCTGGTAGTGACATTGGCAGCACCACTGACCTATCTGTGGGGCAGATCATCCTTGGGCGACCATACAGCTGTTTTGACAGCATGTTTGTTGGCCCTCGATCCCTTCTTGCTCGCGCTGTCACGTGTGCTCGGCCACGATGCGTTGGTAGCGACCTTTATGTGGCTTTCGTTGCTCGCCCTACTACGGGCCACACACAATAGAGGTTTCGAACGGCGCTTTCTGGCTCTTTCAGGCGCTTTGGCGGGACTAGCTTTTTTGACCAAATACCCGTCGCTATTTCTGGGGGCATTTGTGTTGGTTGTGCTGCTCGCTTTGCGCCTGACCCAAGGACACTCGCTGCGTCACTCGGTTGTTAAATGGTTGTTGGATGCCCTGGTCTGGTGGACAGCTGCTGCCGCGATTTTCGTGGTGCTGTGGCCTGCCATGTGGATAGATGCGCCCGGACGGCTGACAGCCATCTTCAACGATGCCGTGCGTGCTTCAGGCAGTCCACATCCCAAGGGAAGCTTCTTCCTGGGACAACCGGTACCCGATCCTGGATTGGGGTTTTATGCATTGGTGACTCTGTTCCGCACCACACCGCTGTTATGGCTGGGCTGGTTGCTTGTGGTGCCAGCCATATCTGCACGATCCGTCGCGCGGCAAGGCAGCGGGTGGACACGTATCGCTCTGTTGATGGTGTTATACGCTCTGACATACGGGTTGCTGGTGACGCTGGGTGGCAAGAAACAGGACCGTTACATACTCCCTGTCTTTCCAGCGTTGATTATACTTGCAGCGATGGGCTATGCATGGGTGGTAGATGGCTGGCGTCATACGATCTTGCGTTACGTAATGCTTGCAGGTGTGGTGGCTGTACAGGCTGCATTGGTACTTCCTCACTTTCCCTATTATTTAACTTACTACAATCCGCTGATGGGTGGTGGTGCGGCCGCTGTGCGCAATATCATGGTGGGTTGGGGGGAAGGATTGGATCAAGCAGCGCGCTATTTGAACACGTTGCCGGATGCGGCGAACCTGCGTGTGGTGGCATGGTATAGCACCACTTTTGAGCCCTATTTCCACGGTAAGACCCTTTACAAAGTGGAAGAGGAGAAGATATCGCGCACACCCAAACCAGGACTCGCGGCGGATTATGTCGTACTGTATGTCAATCAGATACAACGGGAATTGCCCTCGGCCGGAGCGCTGCAATTCTTCCGTGCCACAACCCCTGTCTACACAGTTACCTTGCACGGGATTGATTATGCCTGGATCCATCCCGCCCCAGCGGTAGAACATATCATCGCAGGAGATGTGCGGCTGGTGGGGCAGGGAGAATTATTGGGATATAACTTGCAAGATGAAGCAGGCCATCCTTTGGAAAGTGTACGACCCGACAGCGTGGCCTATCTCTCATTATATTGGGAGTGGCGGGGCAAATCACCAGATGACCCGCTGCGCGTCAGCCTGATCGATGCGCAAGGCAAGACGCGCGGTTGGGGTAATCACATCCGCACTGTAGCCCCCCTGCCTCAGGAGGCATGGCAAGAGGGGATGATAGTCCGAGATGATTTTGCGCTGGCCATCTTTGCCGACACACCACCTGGTGACTATCAGCTGGCGGCCTGGATTGACCGGCCGGCCACCGGTGAGACGGT